>DASYJQ010000131.1:0-3143 GCA_035996265.1 Saccharimonadales bacterium (SeqCode) | reverse complement strand
GACTACGACCAGTGCCGCCGGATAACTAATGTGCAGTAGGAGCAAGCCCGGCAAGAGCATGCAAGAGGCGATGACCGCCAGGACAACCTGGCCGTTAACGTACCCTTTGACCACGCCGTACATGTCACGGGCTAAACGATCGGCGCGGGCATGGTGATCATCCGGTATTAAATCCCGGAACAAACGGATCCAAGCCGGCCCTTCAATAAGCATCATAAATGTCAGCACCAGGATAGTCAGCACGGCAAAAACGCTGCCCAGGAATTTTGTAACGCTGGTGATAGCCGTCCCGCCGATATCGCCAGCGCGGTCTTTAACCTGGCTGGAAAGTTTATCGACTTGGTCTTGCAGGTTGTACTTATCAACATAACGGCCAAGGGTGGAATTAGGATTTTGAGCTTCTTGGATAAGCGCGGGCGCATTAGTGATAAAACTGGTGGTTTGCCGTACGAGCGGCGGCACGACGCTCAGCAGGAAGCCGGACAGCAGAGCAATGACCACCAAAAACGATATAGCCGTTCCGGCCACCCGGCTGCCGCGGCGCTTACCGGGCAAATGCTGCGCAATCCAGTGCACCGGCGCGTTGAGCGCCAACGCCAGAAAAAAACTGGTGAATATCAAACGGAGTGCGTGCTGGGCCTGCCTCAGCGCTGCCAGGGCAGTGAACGCCAATATAACCAATACCACCACGCGGATAACAACGCGGCTGGGGATGTTGAGATTAACTGTTTCGCTTTTTGATTTGTTCAGGAATTTAAACATTGTAGCTCTATTATCATCTAGCTTCGACGCTTATGCAACGCCTGCTCGTAGATGTTGAGGGTCAGCGGCCCGATAGTCTTTATATCAAATTGCCTGACGTATTCACGCTGCCAAGCCCGGGCAATGCTGCGGGCTTTAGTGTCTACCAGCAAACTTAACAATTTCTCGGCGAACTCGCCGGTATTATGCGGATCAAACAGGCTTTCCGGGTGCGGGGCCATAACACTCGCGTAGCCCGGATTATTGCCGGCTAAAACAACGCCACGACTCGATGCCATGGCTTCGAGCAGTACAATGCCGAAGCTTTCGCCGCCGGTACTAGGGTAAGCTACGATGTCTGCACAGGCCAGGTAGCGCGGCTTGTCTTCTTCGCTGATAAAACCGGCAAACTCCACGTGCGCGTCAATCTTGTGATCCCCGGCAAAATCACGCAGCGCGCCTTCTAGCGGGCCGGTGCCGCATATCAGAACTTTGGCGCCTTCCGGCCAGGAATCGTCACGGTGAATGCGCTCAACTGCCTTCAATAAGTACTCGCAACCCTTACGTTCTACCAAGCGTCCCAGGAAAACAATATTTTTGCTGTATTGATAGCGGGCAAACGGCTCGGCATCGTAAAACTTGGACAGGTCTAACGGCAGGGGGACGACGTCACTATCAACATGGAAGGTTTCTTTGGCGAACTGCTGGGCAGGCGCCGAGGTAGCGGTCATAACATCAAACCGATTCAGCCCCTTGCGGACCCACAGGCCAAGCAGGCTATTGGCGATGCCCACCAGCTTGCCGTGCGGCGCGACATGGAACGTACCGACAATCGCCGTCCTAGCGCCGGCAGCTTTGATAATACGGCCGGCGAGCGCCGGGCTGTATGGTACTTGCACATGTAAAACGTCGAATTGTTCGTCCTGCAAGAGTTGCTTAATTGGCCCTTTGGGCGCGGGCAACGGCATGGCCATACGGTTCTGGTTAAACCGGACACCGACGTTATGAGCCAGCGAATGGACGTTGGGTATGTCAGTGCGTTTAGTTTCGCCAACCAGATAATGCACTTCATGACCCTGGCTGGACAGCCAGCGGCCGAGCGTCAGCACGTACTGCTGCACGCCGTCGGTTTTATCGAGCGAATCGTCAAACACTATACCAATTTTTAGTGTATCCATGACTGTGCCTTAGCCCTCACGGCGCTTGGCGGCAATCGCATCTTTGTACACTTTGACGTATTGGTCAACGACATGTTCGTAGCTATATTGGGGGATTTCGGCGGCGGCCCATTCACGCCACAGTTTGCGCAGGTCTGTTTCGTAGAGCAGCAGTTCCAGGCGGCGGCCAAACTCATCGCCGTGCCTGGGGTTAACCAACGATACCGCGCCTAAGCCCTTCATGACCGACTTGTAGCCGGAGTTGTCGCCAGCCACCGTTACCAGGCCGCAGGCCATGGCTTCTATTAAAACAATGCCAAAGCTTTCGCCATAGATAGCCGGCGCACAGAACAGGTCGCTGTCGCGCAGCAGCTTAATCTTTTCATCATCGGTTACGTAGCCACGAAACTCAACGTTCTTCAGTTCCAAATCGGCGGCCAGATTTTCAAGCTTGTTGCGGTCGGCGCCGTCACCGGCAATTACCAGGGAGACGTCAGGCCGGCGTTCGCTGAGTTTTTGAAAGGCATGCAACAGGTAATTAACACCCTTGCGGCCTTCCAGGCGGCCGACGTACAGGATGGTTTTGTGCTTGCGGTTGTCTTTGACGACTTTAGGCGGCGTAAAGCGATGGTCGATGGCGTTGGGAATGATGGCGACGGGCGCGTCGGTCAGACTGCATAGATATTCGGCAGCAGCATCGGACGGGGCGGTAAAGGCGTCGATGTATTTAAGGATCGGCTTAGTGTACGGTGTCACCACCTTAGCCATGGTGCGGCTCATCATGGTTTCCGGCAGCTTGGCGTGGAACGTGCCGACGTTGACCGTTGTACTGCGGCTTAAAATTTGCATACTTAACATCGGCACCCAGGGTTCGTGGAAGTGCAGGATATCGAACTGGTGCTCTTCGAGCATGTTCTGGATAGTGTCATTGACGCTGGCCGACACCTGGATCGTCGTGTGCAGGGGGGAATTAAAATCGGCGGCGCTGCCGACGAAAATCATCTTGTCGCGCGGCTCAAGCTCGTGGTCTTGCGGACGGGGCGTAATTATATAAGCATCATGCCCGCGCTTGTTCAGCTCGACTTGCATGGCGTAAACAATTTCTTGCACCCCTCCACCCTTGGCAATACTATACGGGCAAACTAGTCCGATTTTCATAACTGCACCCATTGTACCACGCCTACTTGGGCGGCAAGTGTAACAACATCTTGCGTAGTTTGGGCGGCAGGAACTGCGCGGCTTCTT
>DASYJQ010000130.1:0-10954 GCA_035996265.1 Saccharimonadales bacterium (SeqCode) | reverse complement strand
CGAGGGCGTTCAGTGGTACCGGAAACAGTAGCGCGAACGCGGTGTTTACGCTGCCAGGCATTGTGTAGCTTGTGTGCGAGTGTGTTCATGTCTACTTCTCCTTCCCGCTCTTACCGCTCTTGCGTAAGATACGTTCACCGGCATACTTGATGCCCTTGCCCTTGTAGGGTTCTGGCTTCTTGAGTGCGCGGATCTCGGCGGCGACTTGGCCGACCTGCTGCTTATCAATGCCGCTGATGGTAATGTTGTTCTGCTCAAGTTTGGCAGCAATACCTTGCGGAAGTTTATAAATAACATCGTGGCTAAAACCTAAGTTTAACTTAAGGTCAGCGCCTTGCATGTTTACGCGGTAACCAACACCGTTAATCTCCAGCTTCTTTTCGAAGCCTTTGGTTACGCCAACAACCATGTTGCTGACGAGTGTGCGCATCAGGCCGTGCTTAGAACGGTCCGGGGCGTCATCACTTGCTCGGGTAACTACCGCCTGGCCGCCTTCGACCGTTACGGTAACTCCCGGCATCGTAAACTGCTTCAGCGTGCCCTTAGAGCCAGCTACAGTTACGAAATCGGGGTCGACAGTGATTGTCACACCGCTGGGGATTGGGATAGGCTGTTTTCCTATACGACTCATCGATTTCTCCTACTAATAAATCTTACAAATTAATTCGCCGCCAACACCTTGCTTCTTGGCTTGGGCGCCAGTCATCATACCACGTGATGTGGATACGATAACCAGGCCGCGGCCACGCTTGACGACAGGGATTTCACCACTGCCAACATATGCGCGGCGGCCGGGCTTGCTCAAACGAACAATTTCGGTGATGCGGGCGTTTTCGTTCTCGCCGTTGATGACGATCTTCAGGCTTTTACCGACAGTTGCGTCGGAAACGCTGACGTCAGCGACAAAACCGTTTTTCTTCAAGAGTTCAGCAACGGATTGCTTTACTTTGGAGTGAGGCATAGAAACCTCGGTCTTGCGGACGTTGATTGCGTTGCGAATGCGGGTCAGCATGTCTGCGATTGGGTCAGTTGAAACTATATTGCTCATATCATGCTTCCTTTCTACCAGCTGGCCTTAGTTACACCAGGGATTTCTCCCTTGGATGCGTGTTCGCGGAATGAAATGCGGCTCAGGCCAAAGGTGCGCATGTAACCGTGCGGACGGCCGGTTTCGAAGCAGCGGTTCTTCAGGCGGGTCGGGGATGAGTTGCGGGGCAACTTGGCCAAACCGTCGAGGTCACCCAATGCTTTGAGCTCAGCGCGCTTCGCAGCAAATTTAGCGTGCATCTTTTTGCGCTTTAGATCGCGGGCGATATTTGATTTCCTAGCCATATTATTTGGCCTCCTTTTCAAATGGCATACCAAACTTCTGTAGTAGTACCTTTGCGTGCTCTGGTTTTTCACAGTTTATCGTAAAGACAGCCTGTAAACCGTGGGCAGTGGTGGTTTCGTCAAAGCTCAGTTCCGGGAATACCGACTGGTCGATAAGGCCCAGGCTGAAGTTGCCCTGGCGGTCAAAAGCTTTGTTCGATACACCGTGGAAGTCGCGCAAGCGCGGCAGCACGATAGTGATCAGACGGTCCATAAATTCGTACATTTTGTCGCCACGAAGGGTCACTTTCAGGCCGATCATGTTGCCTTCGCGCAGTTTGAAACTGGCGATAGACTTCTTGGCAATGGTCTCTACCGGGTTTTGGCCGGTAATCTTGCGCAAGGTGTTCTTGGCGGCTTCGATGATCTTTTTGTCGTCCTTGGCTTTGCCGAGGCCGACGTTGACGGTAATCTTTACCAGCTTAGGTACCTGGTGGGGATTGCCCAGTTCCAGTTCCTTCTTGAGTTCAGCAGCGATAGTCGCGTTGTACTGTTCGCGGAGACGTACGGTAGTGGTCTGCTTGAAAGTCTTGGGTGCTTTAGCAGCAGTTTTGGTAGTTGCAGTTGCCATTACTTGATCTCCTTTCCAGTTTTCTTATATACGCGGATTTTGCTGCCGTCTTTGGCGGTTTCGTAGCCGATGCGGCTGGCCTTCTTGGAAGTCGGCTCCACGATGGCTACTTTGCTGACCCACATTGGTTTGGTCAGTTCGATGATGCCACCCTGCGGGTATGTCTTGTTTGGCTTGGTGGCCTTCTTGACAATGTTGACACCTTCGACGGTAACCTTGTTGTCGCGGGGGTGGACAGCGACGACCTTACCGGTCTGGCCCTTGTATTTGCCAGTGGTCACAATAACGGTCTCGCCTTTTTTGATACGAATCTTGTAAATCTTGTTTTCCATTACAGTACCTCCGGCGCAAGGCTGATGATTTTCGCGTAGCCGAGTTCGCGCAGTTCGCGCGGCACCGGCCCGAAGATACGGGTAGCCTTGGGCAATTTGTCTTCGCCGATGATTACGGCGGCGTTGTCGTCAAAACGGATGGTCGAACCGTCCTTGCGGCGGATCTTCTCGGTTGTACGGACGATAACAGCGCGTACGACGGACTTCTTCTTGACCGTGCCGCCACTGTTAGCTTCCTTGACGGTAGCGACAATCGTGTCGCCAACGCGTGCATAACGGCGGCGGGTGCCGCCGAGGACGCGAATACACAGGATTTCTTTAGCGCCTGAGTTGTCACAGACATTCAAGCGGGTTTCTTGCTGAATCATTACGCCTGCTCCTCCTCAGCTGCTTTTTTAGCCTTAGCGGTTGCTTCGGCAGCTGGTGATGTAGCTTCTGTTTCAACGTGCTTAATAGCAGCTGTTTCCAGAATCTTAGTCAAGGCGTAACGCTTGCGAGCGCTCAGCGGGCGGGTTTCTACAATAGAAACACGGTCACCAACTTGGGCCTCATTCTTTTCGTCGTGCGCCATGAACTTCTTGCTTACGGTGTACTGCTTATGGTACAGCGGGTGGGTCTTGCTCGTGTTTACGGTGACGACAATGGTCTTGTCGGCTGCGTTACTCGAGACAGTCCCTACAAATGTCTTAGCCATTATTTCGTCTCCTTTGCGAGCTGTTCGCCAAGCACCGTCAGCATGCGGGCCAAGTCCTTACGCTTACCGCGGATAAGGCGGTTGTTCTGGACTTCGCCCATGCTCAGGCGACGCTTCAACTCAATTATTTCTTCACGAAGCTTATTGCTCTCGGTGGTGAGCTGCTCAGTGGACAGTTTGCGGATTTCTACAACTTTCATCTTAGAGCTCCTCCTTCACCAAGAATTTGGTCTTAACTGGTAGCTTGTGGGCTGCCAGACGCATAGCTTCGCGTGCGATTTCTTCTGTAACACCCTGCATTTCAAACAGGATGGTTCCCGGCTTCACCTTAGCGGCGAAGTATTCCGGTGCTCCCTTGCCAGAACCCATTTTTACGTCCAATGGTTTCTTGGTAACTGGAGTGTGTGGGAAAATGCGGATCCAGATCTTACCACCGCGCTTGATGTAGCGGGTCATAGCCTGACGGGCAGACTCGATCTGGCGGCTGGTGATGCGGTCGTGGCCCTGGGCCTGCAACGCGAATTCACCGTAGGCAATGTAGTGGCCGCTGGTAGCGACGCCACGGATCTTGCCCTTGCGAACCTTACGGAACTTAGTACGATTCGGAGCTAACATCTTATGCTTCCCCCTTGTAGATCCATACCTTCACGCCGATAACACCGGCGGTCGTTTTGGCTGCAACTTTAGCGAAGTCAATGTCAGCGCGCAGTGTGTGCAGTGGTACGGAACCCTGTACTTCTTTTTCGCGGCGGGACATTTCAGCGCCGTTCAAACGACCGGCAACTTCGATACGGATACCGAGGGCGCCAGCACGCATCGTTGCGGCAGCTGATGACTTGATAGCGCGGCGGAAGCTCATGCGGCGCTCCAGCTGGTGGGCGATGTTTTCGGCAACCAGCTTAGCGTACATTTCGGGCTTCTTGATTTCTTCGATGTTGACGCGGGCAGGAACGCCGTAGATCTTCTCGATAGTTGTCTTCAATTCGGTTGCGCCGGAACCGCCGCGGCCGATTACGACACCAGCCTTAGCGGTGGTGATAGTAACGGTTACGAGGTTCGGCGAACGCTCGATGTCGACTTTGTTGATAGCGGCGCGGCTACCGAGCTTTTTGACGATCATACCGCGAACGGTAAGGTCTTGCTCGAGGTACGTCGCGTATTCGCGCTTGCCTGCGAACCACTTGCTGCGCCAGTCTTTGTTGACCTGGAGGCGCATGCTTATAGGGTTTACTTTTTGGCCCATTTTATTTAGCCTCCTTTTCGATCTTCTGGTCAGCTTTAGCGGCTACGGGCTTCTTGGCGACACGTGCAGGACCGTCAACAACAACACGGATGTGGCTGGTGCGGCGCTGAAATGGCAAAGCGCGGCCGTGTGCAGCCGGGCGGAAACGCTTTAAGCGTGGGCCAGGCGTAACACTAATTTCAACAATTGTCAGTGAATCTGGTTTTAAACCATGGTTGTGGTCGGCGTTAGCCTGGGCGCTCATGATAGTCTTTTTGACTGGCAGGGCGCTGCGGCGTGGTACGTGGTCCAAAATAACCAGGGCATCGGCAACAGTACGGCCACGGACCAAGGCAGCTACAACAGCTACCTTGCGGGGACTCATACTAACGCCTTTAGCGAGGGCTAGTACACTCATGTCTACTTACCGCCCTTTGCCATCTTGCCGCCGTGGTTGCGGAACTTGCGTGTCGGGCTGAATTCGCCCAATTTGTGACCAACCATGTTTTCGGTTACGAATACAGGGATGTGGACTTTGCCGTTGTGTACCGCAAATGTGCGGCCGACAAATTCTGGTGCGATCGTGCAAGCACGAGCCCATGTTTTGATAATGGTACGATCATCAGAACCCAATGCGGCTGCTTTTTTGGCAAGCTTGGGGTCGATGAACGGGCCTTTCTTAAGTGAACGACTCATAGTTTACCTCTTACTTCCTCTTAGCCGCATGACGGCTCTTTACAATAAACTTGGCAGTACTCTTACGGGTGCGGGTCTTGTAACCAAGCGTCTTCTGACCCCATGGCGTCTGAGGCGCCTTACCGATACCGTGACGGCCACCGTCACCACCACCGTGCGGGTGGTCGGCGGCGTTCATAACAACACCACGGACAGACGGGCGCACACCCATGTGGCGGTTACGTCCGGCTTTACCGATCTTGATGTTCTGGTGCTGTTCGTTGCCAATAACACCCATCGATGCGGTGCACTCCAGGCGGACCAGGCGTACCTCGCCGGATGGCAGGCGTACCTGGGCGTAATCACCCTCTTTGGCCATTAGCTGCGCGCCGTTGCCGGCGGAGCGGACCATTTGGGCGCCCTTGCCAGGTGTCATTTCGATACCGTGGATGGTGCTACCAATTGGAATGTTCTTAAGGGGAAGGCGGTTGCCGTTCTCGATAGGGGCATCTTCGCCGCTGGCGATCTGCTGGCCCTGCTTGAGGTCCTTGGCAGCCAGAATGTAGTGGTATTCACCGGTGTTGTCCTTGATACGGGCAATACGGGCGCTGCGGTTCGGATCGTATTCGATGTGTTCAACCGTAGCGGTCAGGCCGCCCTTAAGGTTGAAGTTAACCAAACGATAGTGACGGCGTACACCACCACCCTTGTGGCGGGTTGTAATGCGGCCCTGGTTGTTGCGACCGCTCTGGGCACGCTTAGCGACGATCAATGAGCGCATTGGCTTCTTGGTCGTGATTTCGCTCGTGTCCTGGCTGGTCATGCCACGGCGGCCAGGAGTAGTCGGCTTATATTGCTTTAATGCCATTACTTAGTCTCCTTCTCGGCTTTCTTGTCTTCTTCAGGATCGTCAAAGAATGGCAGATGCTGGCCCTCGGCGAGGGTTACATATGCCTTTTTGTAGTCGGAACGCTTGCCGTTGATGGCGCGGCCACCCTTACGGACGAGGCGCTTGCTTTTGCCCTTGATGTTCGTAGTATTGACTTCGGCAACCTTGACGTCGAACTGTGCTTCCACAGCGTCGGCAACCAAGTGCTTGTTAGCATCGGTCGGTACGTCAAAGACGTAGACGTTCTTGGTCTTGCCAAGGCCGTAAGTCTTTTCGCTCAGGCGAGGCCGGATCAAAGTAGTTTTACTCATTACTTAGCACCTCCCAGCCATTCATTAATGATTGCCAGGGATTTTTCGCTGATAACGATAACGTCGGCGTTCATGATGTTAAAGACGTTCAGGTAGTTGGCCTGGACGAGCATAACATTTTGCAGGTTGTTGGTAGCGCGCTCGGTTTCGGCGTCCTTGTTGTCTACTACTACAAGAACGTTGCCGGTGGCTTCGATCTTAGTGAGCAGCTTGGCAAAAGGAGCAACCTTGCCATCTTTAAAGTCGAGGCTTTCGACGATACGGATGCGGCCCTCAGCGGCCGACAGGCTCAGTGCTTGGCGGATAGCCAGGCGCTTAGCGGTGACGTTTACCTTAATGGAGTAGTTTTCGATACCGGTCGGGCCGAAAGCGATACCACCGCCACGCCAGATCGGGTTACGGCTGGAGCCGAAACGTGCGCGGCCGGTGCCCTTTTGCTTCCATGGCTTCTTACCACCACCACTGACAAGGCCGCGGGTCTTGGTTACTGCCAAGTTGTCGCGGCCGTTTGCTAGGTATGCAGAGTAAGCGAGCTTTAGGAGCTCGTGGTTCTCGGGCATAATCGCAAAGATAGCTTCGTTCAGCTTGACGGCAGTTGTTGCTTTGGTGCCGGTCTTAGTGAAAGTCGGTACAGCTGTTTTTGTAGTAGCCATTACTTAGACTCCTTGATGATTACGATGCCCTTGCGCGGGCCAGGCACTGCGCCTGTTACGCCGATAACACCGAGTTCGGTGTCAATCAGAGCGATTTTGAGGTTTTGGACGGTAACTTGCTCGTGACCCATCTGGCCGGCCATTTTCTTGCCCGGGAAGATGCGCTGCGGGTACATGGAACCGATAGAACCAGGTTGGCGCGTGTTGCCCTTACCACCGTGCGTCTTGCGCTGGCGGTGGAAGTTGTGGCGTTTGATAGTTCCAGCCCAACCTTTACCTTTGCTGGTGCCGGTGACGTCTACTTCGTCGCCAACTGAAAAGACCTCGGGGTTGATGGTTTCGCCAACCTTGAGGTCTTCGGTGATTTCGTCTACGCGGAATTCGCGCACAATCTTCGGGAGGGTCGCTTCGACGCCTGCCTTCTTAAAGTGACCGACTTGGGCTTTATTGACGTTTTGCTTTTTAGCTTCCTCAAAACCGATCTGCACGGCTGTGTAGCCGTCAGGATCGCCTGTTTTGACCTGTGTAATGACACAGGGACTAGCGGAAAGCAAGGTTACGGCAACAACAACACCATCTTCAGAGATAGTGCTCGTCATGCCGACCTTTCGAGTGATTAATGCTTTCATAGTTACTCCATGCTGGCACTTGGCAGCCACACATCACTTACCTGCCGGCCGCTGCAATCCTATGTTTCTACATAAAAATGCTCGGCTCCGGGTGGTTTCCGTCTCTGTTAGGAGTCAGACCTTCCCAAATAACCAAGTACAGGAATTTGTTATACCGTTACATCTTAACAGGGCACGCTACCCCTTGTCAATATGTAGACAATTCTACACTACCTCCCAGGCCGCCCTCCCCAGCGCTCTCCGGACTTTTTCCAGTCCATTCCGCATGCCTGCGCTAGTACCCGGCAATCTTGCCAGCTCCTCATGGAGTCCGGGGCGCAATTGGTCTAACGTCCGTTCAACTGCGCTAAGCCCTGCTAGTGTGGATCGCCCTTCCACGAGGCTAGCCGACAGCGTCGGCGCCACCCGCTTTACTAAATCAAGTGCGGCTCCAGCGAAGGCGCCAGAATCTGTCCAAATCCCCGGCGCTCCTGTCGTAGTGGGCCACGCGTAAGCCGGCGGCAAGAATACGGGGTGGCCGGGTATCCTTATAGGTTCAGGCTTATCCCATACGCCATACGGCCTATCGAACGTTTGCTTAATGTATTCAGTAGCGACACTACTGGCGTCGCCTTCTTCGACGAAGAGGCCGCGGCCGGTGGCTATCTCTGCGTGACCGACCCGCTCATAATCGTATATTGTTATACCCTGCAGGGTAACTCTACCAATTAGAGTGTGGTGACCATTGGCCGCGTGAGTCTTCTCGTGCGCCACCAGATATTCCAATTGCATAATGTCCCGGGTATTAGCCGGCGTATTAGCAACAATCGCGATGCCTAGTGCTGGTATAAATACCCCCTGATCTCCGCTCCCGTCCGGCCTTGCGCCCACTGCTTTAAGCCGCCAGTTGCTATAGCCTACTTCGCGCAGATTTGTGCTGAGCACAGCGATCTCGGCAGGCGACAACAAATATACCGGATTTGAGGGCAGCCCTTTTGCTGCAAAAAAGGCGTCCATCCCGGGAGTTGGATACTCCTGATAACTGGAGACAGTTTCGCGGACTACCTTCCGCAATTGCGCCATGTTATCTAACATCCCTTCAGCGTCGTCGGGGCTTGCTTCGGTTCTGTGGACAGTTCCATCATCCAGCTGCTCTTCGATATAAATGGCCGGTGGTTGCTGTTCAGCAACGGCAGCCCCTGGTGCTTCGGTACGCGGCTCTAGGGCGCGATCTTGGACAGTGATAGTTTGCGGTACAGCCGCTACTTCGCTTGCAGGCTGCGGTGGAGAGAAAGGTGTTTGGCCGGCTACAGGCTCTGCCTCAACGCCGGGAGTTTCTGCCGGTTCTTGGGCCGCTCCGGCGGCAGACGGTTCCACAGGGGTCACCACTTCCGGCTCGGAGGCTACTTCTTGCAACCATTTGCGAGTCAGGCCCGATGTTTTGGTCGTTGAAGGGGCATCGTCAGGCTCTAGCGTAAAGGTCAGTACGCCCCGTTCCTCCTTTATTACTAGCCGCTGGCGGATCGGTTCCGGCTTTTTATCCGCTCCAGCTTCGCTGGCCGCACTATCTGCTGGGGCTTCGGAGGGTGTAGGCGGGAGTGTTAACGGTGCGTCATCGGGATCTTCATCTTCGGCGGTGATGGCGGTCAGGTCGTTTTCAAGCGGACCGAAAACAATCAGTTCGGCGTCGGCGTCAAAACCAGATGATACAAGTTCGGCAGCTTGGGGATCAAATTCATTCTTCACAGGATGGCCAACTTCGTGCCGCAACACTCTACGTCCGTCGTAATCCCGCCCGCTCATAATCATTAAGGGGTTCGAGCGGCTGTTTTGCAGCTGGCGGTCTTTCTAGTGGCTCAAAATCCTCGCCTTTAAAATTGTCTCCTGTTCGGGCGTTATATTCCGCGGCCGGGTCTCGTTCTGGCTCATCATGCCCTCCGCTAACAGACTGGGTATCATGTTCTTCTTCCGATACAGCCGAGTGCTTAGCCACGTAATCCGGCTTTGCCTGCTTAGTATTGTCTACCTCAGGCGCAGGCTGCTCCACCTCGTCGTCAAACCTCGCCGCATCAGGTTCACCTGCGGCATCTCCCGCTTCACTTGCCGGTGCAATGTCTCCGCCAACGACTTCATATTTGACGAGGGACAGCATAGCCGCACCCACACTAAAGCCACCGGCATCCGAATCATTCTGCTCGCCAGCTATGTCATAATCATCGGCAGACGGCTCGGCATTGGTATGATTCGGCTCATCATCTTCGGGTGTGATTTCGTCAGCCAGCCCATAATAAACAGTGTCAGGGTTCACTGTGTGGAGTGCAGGTTGATTCGGTACTTCACGGAATTCGCTGTTCATACGTAATCGGGATATTCTACTACTTGGTTGCGGTTGATGCAATCAAAAGTTGATATACAGGCCGTACGGCGCAAAGTAGCCAACGAGCATAGCGACCATCAGTACGGCGTATTCGATCTTGCGGTCGATTTGGAAATGCTCATGAGTGGCGAATACCAGGCCCAGTATGAAGCCGACCGGAATCGGTATGTTCAGATTGTCGCCATGGGTAATTTTGACCCACATCGATCCCAGGATGACGTACAGCGCCAGCTTGAGCAGGTAGACGCCATCCATGGTTTGCGGCTGTTTTTTGGCGGGTTTCTTTTTTGTTTGAGCCATTAGCACTATTTAACCATGCCGCGGCGATGCGGACAACTACTCGGCGCGCCGAAGGGCAGTCGCGGCCATTACTTCTAAGACAGCGCGCGGCTGGCGCGGGCCATTATGGGGTAGCTCGAGTATGTCGTGCAGGCCGGCGGCGATATGCGCGGCTTGCTGCAAGGGGTCGGCCGGTTCCGGCGGCCAGGCTGCTTGGTCGGCACTAGCCTCTGGGGCGTCGGGCGCCCCAGAAATTGCCAGCCGCGCATCCCATAATCTGCCTACGTGATGCCGTAAACCATCTGTTGCGGTGCGATGTTTCATGTTTATGTCTCCTGTACGGGTTGTGTGATGGCCGCGGCAAGACCCTCTGCTGCAACCTGGGCTTCAGTGGCTTCAGCGGGCGTATCCGACTGCTCCGGCGTTGCTTCGTCGGCCGGGCGAGCGGCTTCGACCATTGCGCGTAACTCAGCATCTACTTGCGCCATCGTTTTACCCGGTTCTGGAAACGTCGTCCGGCGGGCTAGCCTTGGCAAACCCTCATTATCGCTCTTGTGTGTACTCATCGCTGTTCCTCCGCTGTTCTTATTACCTTACCACGACGATCCATTGATACCTGTAGCACCGCTGACATACCGATAGTTGCCACAGCTACGCGACGGCGACTTGTGCCGCCTCCATTGCAAACTGGCCGGCCGCCTGCTGGGCGGCTTCTTGATTTCTACGATCTGCTTCCTCGGCCCGCCGACGGGCATTCTCTGCTACTTGTTGTCCTATTTCACTCATCGCATTTCTCCGTATATTAAAAATCAGGCTCGGTTGAAGCCTGATTTTCGGGGCTGTGCGAAGCGTGTAACGCTTAGGCTTCAACCATGGTGAAGCACAGCCCTTGTAGGCTGAGAATGAGAATAAAGTGCTTCACTTGTTGTAATGTGTTCATTATTTGCCATCGTACAACGCAAAAATCGGCCT
>DASYJQ010000129.1:0-3117 GCA_035996265.1 Saccharimonadales bacterium (SeqCode) | reverse complement strand
TGTACGAGCGGCGATAGCATTGGCGGCACTGAGTTGTATAGCAGTGCTGGGGTCTAATCACTACGGAGCACGAACGAGGAGTGATACGGCTTTAGCCGGTATCGTTATAGGTATTCCGTCGTATACACTGTATAAGCTAGTGACTATGAGACGGGCCATCATTGCCATAAGGCGGCAGCAGTTGATAACTATGCATCCTGCTTTGTGCGAGCTTAAGAGCGTTCCAAAAATACCATCCTCCAGTCTTCCTCTTCGTTTAATCTCTTGGTTTTGGATAATAGTGCTGGTGGTTTTGGCAGGGGCATTCTTTGCAATATGGTGGACGGGTCGGTAGATTTGACTTCAATCTGGCTTCGAAAGCTATAATGACATCACGGCGGTGAAGTAATCTCAAACCGTAGCGCTTTCAGCTCCCGATGCAGTTTAATAATATCCGGCCACAATCGGTTCTACCTTTTATCCACTGAGCGTACCAGATCGCTTAAGTTAATAAGATCTTCCCCGGAGGATCTTATTTTGTTAATCCCTGTAAGTTATTTGCCCAAGCCAGCCAAGAAATTGATGGTGGTGGCGATGATCGCAGTGCCGAATACATACGAAAGCAGGGCGTGCTTGAGCACCCTGCGGCGCAGCGCGGGGGTTTCGAGCGTAGTATCCGATATCTGGAACGTCATGCCCACGGTAAACGCTAGGTAGGCAAAATCGGCATAGGCCGGCTTGTGCTTGCCAAAGGCGATGCCGCCTTCGGGATCATCGTAATATTGCCGGGCGTAATTTAACATAAAAGTCGTGTGCACCACCGCCCACGAGACAATCACGCTTATCAAACCAACCGCTATTGCTACGGTTCGCTGTGAGTCAGCGGCGTGCGCCGAACGCACAAGCAAAATTCCGACCGCAAACAGACTCGCCAGACTCGCAGCCAGGAGCAAGCCGTCACTCACTACTCTGCCAGGGTTTTCGCGAACCGCGTGCGATTTGGTAGCAGCCGAGTCAAACGTCAGTACTGTCCCAAAGACCAAGAGCATGTACGCTATGGCGGCAGCATCCCAGGCTGCCAGGCCGGCGTACTTAGGAAGTCCCGTCGCGGCAAAAACTGCCGCTGTAGTTGCCCCGAGCACCGCGCATAATACTAAGCGGAATCCAGAGCTCATATATCCATTTGTTTGGCGCGCCATAATACCCCTAGTATACGACACTCCCTCCCTGTCTGTTGCAATGAGCCGCCGTTACGGCGCTGCTGCTTATGCGATAATGGTTCGGACTTCGTTGAGCAATCTGTACAATTGAAAATTTACATATATAAAGCGTTCTCTATTTGTGTTACCAAGCAGCCGTGTTATCTTAGCGGAAAGGGATAGCAGTGGTAATTATCCCAATATGAACATGGCCGCTTACCTGATCCACATTCGGAGTGAGGACGATCTCAATATAACAAGGTAAAATTATATAGGAGATCTGTATGGAAGAAACTGAAAAACGATCTAGAAATGGAAGGCGACGCCTGTTATCGCTAATTTTATTGATCGTCGTATTGCCTGTAGTTATTATTGCCTGTATATCTTGGCGTTATAATGCCCATCAGAATGCTGGGGGAAAGGTACGTTTCCAGGAGTATGCTCCAGGCTACTTGCCGGACGGGTTGTCGGTTATATAAATAAGTCGGTCGATGCCCGATATACTCCTGCCGGCAGTCCTACGCACACCACTATGCTGGATTTAAAGCTCTCCCAGCACTCCTTCATATATGAGAAAAAGAGTACTGATCATTTATTGTCCAATAATTGTGGACCCTCTGTAACGAATATGACTTGTTCATTCGGCACCACCCTGCACGGGCAACGCTTCTTACTAACTACTACTGGCGTACCCGGACAGCTGGCTCAACAGAGTATAGAATGGCTCGTCGGCAGCACCAATGTATATGTAAACTTTTATGGCGAGCACTCGCAGCCATATTCCTCAGATGTGCTCGGTAAAGTCGTAGACTCGTTTCACACGACGCAGTATCTTAATCTTCCCATTAATTACTACGATGGAAGCAAAATATAAATAGCTGTTTATGTCCGCTGGGCGTACGTATTTGAAGTGTAAATAGACGCCAGGACGATGCCCCGCAAGCAGGAGGGGTCTCTTTTTGTTATTATTGGCATATCATTAGTCATACTAGTCAGTGAGCAATAAAATAATATGTCGGCCATTCATTTTGAAGCAAAGCTGTTTAAGATCGGTTCGTGGACCATTCTTAAACTCTCCCAGAGCGCAAGCGCGAAGCTTCCGTCACGAGGCCAGGTGATGGTCAAGGGTACTATTAATGGCTTCCGGTTTCAAACTGCGCTTGAGCCAGACGGTAACGGCAGCCACTGGCTCAAGGTCGGCAAAAGCATGCAAAAATCCGCAAAAGCAGGTGCAGGCGATACTGTAGCGCTGGCGATTGAGCCGACGAAACAATGGCCCGAACCTGCCATACCGGCAGACTTGCAAGCTGCTCTCGACGACCACCCCCGAATACAAACCCTGTGGATGGATATCACGCCAATGGCGCGTTGGGAGTGGATCCGCTGGATAGGCTCAACCAGCAAGCCGGAAACACGCCAACGACGAATCGAGGTGGCAGGCTCAAAGCTCAGGGCCGGAACGCGCCGGTCGTGCTGCTTTAACCGCAACATGTGTTGTGTGCCCGAAGTGTCGAAAAACGGCGTACTCCTTGAACCGGCACGAACGACGAAGTAAGACTAAAAACCCAGTATTTACTTCTTTTCGAAAAACACCATCAGATACCCGTTGGGGTCGCGCAGGCTAAACTCGCGGCGGCCATTAACGGTTTTCTGCGGTTCGCTTTCCGGCTTGTAGCCGGCGGCCAAAGCAGCTTCGTAAAACTTATCTACTTCAACACTTACCAAAACCAACGGTCCGTCTTTGGGGCTGTCGTCGATATCGTTGGTCAGGTGGAACTCAGCAGAGAACCAGTTCACATAGACGACGGCAAGGTGGCCGTCATTTTTGTCTATTCGAAAGCCGAGGCCTTCATAGAATTTGAGAGTCTTGTCCATATCGACAACTTTGTACACTAACGCGGAAATACTTTTCGGTTTCATAAGAAATCCTTGTATTGAA
>DASYJQ010000128.1:0-15729 GCA_035996265.1 Saccharimonadales bacterium (SeqCode) | reverse complement strand
TCTATCGGCAACGGGTTAATCGACCTTGAGCTTATGAAAGTCGTTAAGCTGCGGATTGTTACCTTGCAGGCTGAAGGCGTGCACATCCAAACCATGCTCAACTCGGACATTGTTATCCCCACCATCAATGACGCCCTTGATCTATTCATTGACGGGCAGCGGCTCGTAGCAACTTTAAGAAAGTAACCTCTCTGAGGGTAGATCGAGCAATGTTACTATAAGGGCAATGTTTAAGATCTATAGGGAGACGAAATGGCAGAGCCAGTAGTCGGAATTATTATGGGGGCCGACAAAGACCTCCCGGTTATGAGTGAAGCGGCGAAAGTTTTTGATGAGTTCAATGTACCCTATGAAGTCCGGATTATATCTGCGCACCGGACGCCTGAAGTTATAGCGTCGTATGCCGGCAAGGCAAGCAAGCGTGGTTTGAAAGTCATTATAGCCGGCGCCGGCGGGTCTGCGCACCTGCCCGGCATGACCGCATCGCACACGCTGCTGCCGGTTCTAGCCGTGCCGGTTAAAGCCCCGAACCATGACCACGAAGCGCTGTGGTCCAATATAAAAATGCCAACCAATATACCGTTAGCGACAATGCCAGAGAATAATGCGCGGAACGCTGCGCTGATGGCCATCGAGATATTAGCCCTGGGCGATGCCGGCCTGGCGGAAAAGTATGCCGCTTTCCGTAAAAACCTGCACGACGACGTCGTGGCCGGGGACAAAAAATTACAGCAATTAGGCTGGAAAGAATTTCTAAGTGAGACGGTTAAGTGAATACGTTTTATATTGTACGGCACATGATTCTCTGCTATCAATTTGCTAAATAAATGGCTACAAAAAATGTGCAAAAAAAGTCTTGACGATTATTTTTTGGGTTGATATATTAATTCTTGTGAAGACCAAGTGAAACAGCACGTTAGATATATGTGACTAATCGAGTTAGTAAGTTTGATCACAAACAAGTTCGTTAGTTTAGTAAGTCACATCTGTGGGTGCAAGTCTTCTGTCGTTAATAAGAGGCACGAAATAGTGCCTCTTATTTTAATTTCGATCTAAAGTCATAAGACGGCTATTAGTGCGAACAGGAACTGTAAAAATGGTTAGGGTAAAGGAGTGTCCATATGAATAATTATGTAGCCACTGTAAAGATTGATATTAATGCGCCGGCGGCTAATGTGTGGCGTGCCCTGACCGATCCGGAACTGGTTAAGCAAGTTATGTTTGGCTCAGAAGTCGTAACCGACTGGCAGGAAGGCAGCGATATTGTTTACCGCGGCGAATGGCAAGGGAAGCCGTTTGAGGACAAAGGTAAGATCATAAAGATCGTGCCGGAAAAACAGTTGATAATTACGCATTACAGTCCAATGAGCGGCGCTGAAGACGTGCCGGAAAACTACCACACCATTACGTATACGCTGACCGAAACAGACGGCAAGACGACCGTTGAATTATCGCAGGACAACAACAGTGACGAAGCCGGTAAGGCCGAGTCCGAAAAGAATTGGAATATGATGTTGGCCAATCTCAAAAGGATTGCTGAAGAGGGCTAAGCTTCGGGTGCGGGGTGATGCGGTTCGTGATCGGCGGTGCGGTGGTGTTCCGGGTCCGGTTCGACGTGAACGGTGAAACCTTCGCCGGTTTGTTCGGCAGTATCACGGACTTTTTCGACGACGCTTTCAATTTGGTCGGTGCTGAGGCCGTCGCGTATGTGGACATCAATGTTTACGAGCAGGCTGTCGGAGCCGAGCATCATGGTCCGCATGCCTACAATATGCCGGACTTCAGGTATTTCGCGGACGGCGTCGCGGATGCGGCGTTCCATTTCGCGCGGCGCGCTCTGACCGATAACCAAGCTGCGAATGGTGATCAGCAGCACAACTGCCGAGGCGACCAGTACCAGGCTAACCAGCATGGCCCCGATGCCGTCGAACTGGCTGTTGCCGGTGACCAGATAGAGCGTCAACGACAGCAGGCCGAATATGGCGGCCATAACGCCCATAGCATCGAGCACCAATGTTGACTTAGGAGCGATGTGCGGCGACGCCAGGAAGGCTTCCCACAATTTTTTGACGGGTTTGCCTTCAAGCAATTTGCGGGCGCTGAGCATGAATGAGTAGCCATTAGTGACGACCGCTACAGCCAGCACGACGATCGCGATGCCGATATGCTTAACAGCGGTCGGATCGTTAAATTTGTCATAACCAATCCGGAACGATAGCGTGGCGGTAATGGCTACCATAACAAAGGCGGCCAGCGTCGACCAAAAGTATAGCTCTTTGCCAAAGCCGAAGGGGTGAAGTTTGTTGGCGCGCCTGGCCGATTTTTTAAAGCCGATCAGTAGTAGGCCGGCGGAGCACATGTCGGCAAAGCCTTCTAGGGTTTCGGCCAGCATGACGACGCTGCCGGTAATAATGGCAATAGTGGCGTTCATGGCGACATCCAGCACATCGACAAAGAACGATGTTACAAGCACTCGCCTGGTACTTGGGGTCGTTGACTCTGTTGGTTCCATGTTTCTACTCTCCTAATTTACTTTGACTATAAACTACTTGTGGTTGGCGGGGCAATCTTTGCTGCAACTTCGTGAAACGGTACAGATGCACTATAATTACCTGCATGCTTGGGTATGGCGCCTTGACGGAGCGGTTACGTGGAGGTCTGCAAAACCTTTTAGACCAGTTCAACTCTGGTAGGCGCCTCCAAGCTTTTTTAATTTCAGAGGGTATATGAAATCAGTCGTTGTCTGCGGGTTCAAACGGTATAAGGATGAAATTGCAAAGTTTTGCGCTGAGTTGGAAAAAGCCGGCGTGCTGGTGTTTGCGCCTAGTTTTAGCGAGGCCATGCCCGAGGATATCTTTATTCATTCCGAATATGTGACCGGCAAAATATTCAAGGGCCTAACCCTGGAGCATTTTGACTGGATTCGCAAGGCCGAAGTCTGCTACATCTACAATAAAGCTGATTACGTCGGCGCTAGCGTGACCATGGAAATGGCCTATGCTTCAGCGCTGAGCAAGCCGATATTTGCCTTAACGGCTAAAACGGGCGATCCTTGCCGCGACGCACTGATTGATAAAGTTGTTACCGCGCCAAAGGCGCTCCTGGCCTTGCTGTAAAGTACTCATTCCGTTCATCGAAAATCGCAAAGTACTCTGGCCATGCATAGGCTGCATGGTATAGTTAACGGTAAAGCTTACCGGAAGAAGATGGTGGAAATGCAGTTGTGGGCAAAACGGGCGAATAAAGTTGCCTTACAGGCAGGGAGTTTAATCCGCCTATTTGCCGTACGCATTATATGGCCGCTAAGCCATGCGCTTGCTGTGCGCGGAAGCAAATGGGGGTATCGGCGTGTTTATCTGCCGTCCAAGACTGCTGCAAAACATGCCGGCAAACACGGCCTGGCCACCTCGAAGGTTGTGCATCATCATATAGCCGTGCGCCCGCACAACTATATGCTTAACCGTTACATATGGTATAGAAAGTGGCATAAGAATGGGTATCACCAGCATGCCCATATAGCATTTGTAACCGTCTATGCCCTCGGAACCCTCGTGTTCACGGCGGGCATTTATCGGCAGGCGCACGCCCTGTCAGACTTAACCGATACCTGGACATTTGCCAGCAGCGCCGGCTATACCATCGATAATGGTATCGAGATAAGCGGAACCAGCGCTCGTTTAAAGGCGCAGAATTATACAACAGACGGCAATACCCGGGCGCTTTTCCATTTAGACGAACCATCCGGTACGACTGTATCGGACAGCTCCGCGAACAGTAATGCTGGTACAGTTGGCAACACCGCGTCATGGGTGGCCGGCAATCTTAATAACGCGTTGTCGCTCAATGGCGCGCTGACGAGTGTGAGCGCTCCCGATTCGGCGTCGCTTTCGCTATCACAAGACAACACGCTTGAGGGTTGGACGAAATTGGCAAGCGCTTTTACTGCGGGTACGAGCGATCACAAGCAAGGTGTCATCGACAAGGGTTCTTACCAGTTGTATTACGATCACGAGACAGGCAAGGTCACCTACGAGTTAGCCAACGCTTCGTCCAATACCTGGACACAGCAGGCCGGTAACGACACAAAAGGCAGCTGGGACTTAAACGGTAAACTTGCCGTCAATGCCCAGGCTGCTATTGGCGCCAATGTATATGCAGGCCTCGGCAATGCTGTTGGTGACGCTGAGGTCTGGAAGTGGGACGGCACCACCTGGACACAAATCGGCGGCGACGGCAAGAATGGAAGCTGGGCAGACCAGACATTCGAGAATGTACTATCTATGGCGACGAATGGTACTACATTGTACGCCGGGCTGGGAAGCAGTACCGGCGACGCTGAGGTGTGGAGCTGCGATACCAGTACGGGCTGTACCACCTGGACTAAAATCGGCGGTGACGGCATTAACAGCGGTTGGGCTGTCAATACATTCGAAGAAGTAAATAGCATGACGGTCATGGGCGGCAACCTGTATGCCGGCCTGGGCAACACCACGAATGACGCTCGCGTATATCGCTGGAACGGCACCGCCTGGACGTGGGTTGGCGGCTTTGGTATCGGTGTGCCATATAATGCGTTCACTACCGGCTATGAAGCTATCTACAGCATGTCTAACGACGGTACTAACGTATATGTCGGTTTTGGTTCTACGACCACTGACGCTGACGTCTGGAAGCTCAATGGCACCACCTGGACACAAATCGGCGGCGACGGCGTGAACAGCAGCTGGAATACGAACTACGAACAAGTCTTGAGTATGCGTTGGTTTAGCGGCAACCTCTACGCCGGCCTCGGCAACACGGCCGGCGACGCTGAAGTATGGAAGTATAACGGTACCATTTGGACACAAATCGGCGGCGACACGCTTAACGCATCATGGGATGCAGTATCGTATGAAGGAGTATATGCCTTAACTGACGACGGTACCAATGTATATGCCGGCCTGGGCAATACAGCCGGCGACAACGAAGTGTATCGCTGGAACGGCACCACCTGGACCAAGATCGGCGGCGACGCACTCAATGGCAGTTTCACGAACACGCATACAGTGGTCAACTCATTGCTGTATGCCGGCAGCTCGCTGTACGTAGGCTTAACCGCAACAGCCAACAACTCCGAAGTATGGACATTTACCGGTGCAACCTGGACTCGTATTGGCGGCGGCGGGGTGAATAAGAGCTGGGGTTACTTTAACCTTCAGGATGTCGAGAGTTTGGTGGTGGCTGGTGATTACCTCTATGCTGGCACAGGTAACACCGTGGCAGGGAATGCCCTCGTGTGGCGTTTTGATGGGTCCAGCTGGCAGATCATGGGCGGCCAGGGTATTAACAGCAGCTGGGCGGCACTTACATACGAAGACGTCATGAGCTTGGCGAGTTACGGCGGCAACCTGTACGCCGGCCTCGGCACGACAGCTAATGACGCTGAAGTATGGAAGTATAACGGTACCATTTGGACACAAATCGGCGGCGACAGCCTCAATAGCGGCTGGACAACGAACTACGAAGAGGTCTATTCGATGATTAGCTTTGGCGGCAACCTCTACGCCGGCCTCGGCAACACCGCGACAGATGCCGATATCTACCGTTGGAACGGCACCACCTGGACCAAGATCGGCGGCGACGGCCTTAACAGCAGCTGGAACACGACGTACGAACGGGTAAGCGCCCTTACGGTGTTTGGCGGCCAGCTCTATGCCGGCATAGGCAATACCGTAGGTGACGCTGAAGTATACCGTTGGAACGGCACCACCTGGACCAAGATCGGCGGCGACGGCCTTAACAGCAGCTGGAACCTCAACTACGAGCAGGTTGAATCATTGAGTGCCTACAACGGCAAGCTCTACGCCGGCTTAGGCAACTCTACGGCTGATGCCGAGGTATGGGAGTATAACGGCACCACCTGGACACAAATCGGCGGCGACGGCGTGAACAGCAGCTGGCTCGACGGGCAATACGAACAGGTAAGGAGTATGGCCACCTACAATGGCAAATTGTACGCCGGCCTGGGCAACAGCGCAGGCGACGGTGAAGTATGGGAATTAAATAGCGGCACATGGTCCCGCGTCGGCGGTTCAGCTGTTAACAGCAGCTGGGCGGTTAACACGGTTGAAACGGTCCGATCCCTCGTAACATACAAGGGAAAACTGTACGCCGGCCTCGGCGACAGCGCCAATGCTGATGCTGCGGTATGGTCGTATGGCAATAACGGCTTTTTACAGGCGACAACAACCGGGCAGGATACAAACTGGCACCATATCGCCGCCACATATGATGGCACGACCATGAAGCTGTATCTCGACGGCACGCTGGACGCCTCGGCTGCTGTTTCGTTGTCACTCCCCGACACGGCGCAGCCATTGTTCATTGGTTCGTCGTACGGCGGCGGTTCGCTGGCGTCCGGCCAGGGGTATTTCGACGGCAGCCTCGATGAGATACGCATCAGCGATATCGCCCGGAGTACGTTTACTACAAAACCGTACGCCGCAACGCCGCAAACAATTACCTTGAACGCCGCTATCCATAAAAGCGGCGTGTGGCACTGGGATAACCTCACGAGTAGCGAGACAGCCAACGGCGGCACGATAACGTATCGTTTATCAGATGATGAGGGTGTAACGTGGAAGTATTACAATGGTACTGCCTGGGTGCTTTCGGCATCGACAGCTAGCACTAACGCGCAAGCAGTAGCCGACGCTAACATCAATACATTCCCCGTAACGCTCCATGGTA
The DNA here is from genome assembly GCA_035996265.1 of Saccharimonadales bacterium (SeqCode). Lineage (GTDB taxonomy): Bacteria > Patescibacteriota > Saccharimonadia > Saccharimonadales > UBA4665 > PMNU01. The sequence continues at coordinate 9,000 of DASYJQ010000128.1, read as the reverse complement.
TTATCTGGCAGGCCGTACTGAGCGGCAATGGCACGCAGCGCGTGACGTTGAACAGCGTGACGCTCGCTTCGACCTCAGATTCTACTGCACCGACAACTGCGGGTATGAGCGTCTCGGCGCTTAAGGCGGCTGCCGGCAGCTCGCTTGCCAGTAATGCCTGGACGAACGGTAGTTCACCGTACTTTAGCTGGAATGCCGCCGCAGATGTTGGTTCCGGAGTGAAAGGATATTGTGCATACCTTGGCACCGACAACACTGCCGACCCGGTCACTACCAAAGGCCTGCTGGGAGTTACCCCGAGCCAGACGGGCGGATTTTGCCAGTTCGTCGTGCCGGCGACTGCGCTCGACACCAATACGGCAGGTATTATGGGCACGCCGCTTGCCACCAGCAATCTGCCGTATTATCTGACGTTAAAGGCGATTGATAATGCCGGTAATGTGTCGTCGAGTTCGGTGCAGTTTCATTTCCGTTTCGATAACACGCCGCCGACTAATCCCGGATTTATAACTGCGCCTTCAGGATTTGTTAATACTAAAACAATCGCGTTATCCTGGCCGACGTCCGGCGTCGATATGCCGGCCGACGCTAACTCCGGCCTGAACGGCCTGCAATATCGCATTGGCGCAAGTGGCGTGTGGTACGGCGACAGCCACAGCGGTACGGGGGATATCAATGATTTGTTAGTTAATGATGGCACATATACGACACAACCCTCGCCTGACTTCGCCAATCTGAATGAAGGTATTAATACGGTGTACTTCCGTACCTGGGACCAGGCAGGCAACGTGACTAGCAGTTACGTGACGGCCGCCCTCAAGATTAATACCAGCGGCGCTCCGTCGGAACCGCAGAACGTAACTGCCACGCCGCCGGTGGGCGTTACTAACGCCTTCGCCTTTTCGTGGGCCGCGCCAGTCACATTCGTCGGCAACGTCAACAATATCACCTATTGCTATACCATTAATACAGTGCCGTCGGATACGAACTGTACATTTACAGCCGCCGGAGTGACTTCACTCGGCGCCGGCCCGTACGCTACGCAACCCGGCAGCAACACGTTCTACGTTGTGGCACGCGACGAATCGAATAACATTAATTACTCAAGTTTTAGCTCAACTACTTTTACTGCGAACACCACTGCGCCAGGCATACCACGAAATATGGACATCGTTGACGTGTCTATTAAATCGACCAACAACTGGCGGTTGGCGCTTACATGGGATACGCCATCGAGTGTTGGTGCTGGAATCTCTACCTACCGGATATACCGTTCAACCGATAACATTACCTTCGCACCGGTAGGCGCGAGCAGCAGCACGACATACATTGACGCCGGCCTTGCGCAGCAACGCTATTATTACCAGGTTAAAGCCTGTGACAGCACCAATAACTGCGGCGCATTCAGCTCGACAGTCAACCAGTTGCCAACCGGCAAGTTTACATCACCGGCCACACTAGTTACTGAGCCTGCGGTGAGCGGTGTTACCACTAAGCGGGCGGTTGTATCATGGGCGACAGACCGCGACAGCGATTCAAAAATCGCCCTTGGTACGGCCAGCGGCAACTACAGCCCGTCAGAAGTCGGCAATTCAACCCAGGTAAGCGCACATCAAATTAGTCTCGATAACTTAAGCGCGGGGACGACCTACTATTTTGTGGTCAAATGGACGGACGGCGATGGCAACACCGGTGTAAGCCAGGAATATAGCTTTACGACCGCGCCGCCGCCATCTATGAAAGAGATTCTCACATTGAGCGTTGGCTTGTCGGACTCTAAAATTCAATTTACTTCGCGCAACGCGCAAAAAGTATCCCTACTGTACGGCAAGACTGAAGGTTTCGGCGGTGTTAAGACGTTAAACACTTCAAGTGCCGAATCGACGTATACTATCGATATCTCCGGCCTGGAAGACGGCGTAAAATACTTCTACAAGCTGGTAGCATACGATTCTGAAGGTAATTCATACGAAGGTAGCACATTCTCGTTTAGCACCTTGCCGCGCCCACGCATTACGAATGTCCGGTTCCAGCCTGTTCCAGGCGAGCCGACCAGCACGCAACAGGTTAGCTGGGAGACGAACGTCGCGGCATCAAGCGGCATCTTGTACGGAAAGGTTGGAACGGCCGGCACTGAAGTGAACGATCCCCAGATGACCACTGAGCATCAGATAACGGTGCGCGACCTGGAGGATGACAGCGAATACTTCCTGATAGCCCGTTCGCGCGACGCCAGTGGCAATCTGGCAACGTCAGACCGTCAGGTCTTCCGTACAGCCCTCGACACCCGGCCGCCAAAGATTAGTAACGTTACGGTGGAATCGTCAATTCGGGGTACGGGCGCTGAGGCTCGCGGACAGGCGGTTATCTCGTGGCATACCGACGAGCCAGCAACGAGCCAGGTAGCCTACGCTGAAGGATCATCGGCTACGGTATTTAATAGCCGAACCGCCGAAGATGTTGCTCTGTCCCTGGAGCACATCGTTATCATTTCTGACCTACCAACGAGCAAGGTATACAGTGTTCAGGCGGTGTCACGCGACAAGGCCGGCAATGCCGGTACGGGCGCCTCGAAATCTGCTATTGTCGGCCGCTCTTCAGACAATGTGCTCACTATCGTGCTAAACAGCCTTAAGAAAGTATTCGGGTTTTAATATGGCCGGCCGGGTAATCATTAAAGCCACCAATATTACGCAGCAATTTCAGATAGGCGAAGAAGTTATCACACCCATTAAGGATGCCAACTTTGAGCTGTTGGAAAGCAGTTTTAATATTATTTACGGCCAGTCAGGCAGTGGCAAGTCGACGCTGCTTAATATTCTAACCGGTCTCCAGCGCCCCTCGACCGGTACAGTGCTGTTTGACGAGCGCGAAGTATACAAATTGTCACCAGACGAGTTAGCCTTCTTCCGGGCAACGCGGCTTGGCATTGTATACCAAACCAACTATTGGGTACAAAGCTTGAACACGCTCGAGAACGTCTCGCTGCCCCTGTACTTTTTGGGCTATTCCCGTGCCCGGGCGGCAGAAGTTGCCCAATTTGCCCTCGACCAGGTGGAAATGAGCAGTTACGCCAAAAAGTATCCGGTGCTACTATCCGGCGGCGAGCAGCAGCGCATCGCTATGGCGCGCGCCTTAGCCAGCAGCCCGTTGTTCATTATCGCCGACGAACCTACCGGCAGCCTGGACAGCACGAATGGTGACAAGATTATGCACTTGTTGCAGAGCGCCCAGCACGATAGCGGCCGTACTATTATTTTGGTAACCCACAACATGGAATATTTGCCATTCGCCGACCATTTGCTGCACATCGAAGACGGACACATAGAAATGTTAAAGCACGACTCTATTAAAAAAGCGACTGATACATTATTCTCCCAGATGCAACAGCGTATCGCCCGCCTGAATGCAATCAAAAAGGTCAACACGAAATGAAAAAAACGTTCAGCAATCCCAACGCTATACCGACGAACGTACTCATGTATATGGCCTGGCGAAACCTAATGCATAAAAAGCTTCGGGCCTTTTTGACGATTTTCGGAGTGGTGATCGGTATTGGTGCCATCTTCTTTCTGCTATCGTTTGGCATTGGGTTGCAACGGCTCGTCACGAACCAAGTTATTGGCAGCCAATCGATCAAGTCAATCGACGTTACGACTTCTAACTCCAAGATCATCAAGCTAGACCAGCCCAATTTTAATAAGATGAAGAATTTGCCGCACGTGGTGCAGGGCGGGTCGTCATATTCATATGCTGCCAGCCTCAAAGCCCACGGCAGCGAAGTCGACGCGATTGCCTACGGCGACGATGAGAACTATTTGGGTATGGATAACCTGACGCTCAGCGCAGGCCGCCTGCTGCAAGCCAGCGATAAAAAAGGAATATTGCTTAACAACACAGCGCTGCAATCAGTCGGCTTTAAAGACGCCAAAGCTGCCATCGGCAAACAGCTGTCATTGCGCATTCCGCTCGGCGACATACGTTTGCAAGATGTCAACGATACCTTTACGGTTGTCGGTGTTATTAACACCCAAGGCGGTAACGAAGTCTTAATCCCGGGTAGTATTTTTGCAGCCGCCGGCGTGGACGTGTATACACAAGTTAAAGTCGAAGTCGATGCCGCGGCCAATGTTTCATCATTACGAAAACAAATCGAGAGCCTGGGCTTTTTGACGACGTCGCCTATAGACACCATCGACCAGATCAATCAGGTCTTTAAATTTTTCAACGTCATACTGGCCGGCTTTGGCGGTATCGGCATGATTGTCGCCGTGCTGGGTATGTTTAATACTCTTACCATCTCATTATTGGAGCGTACAAAAGAGATTGGCTTAATGGTGACGCTAGGCGGACGTAACCGCGACATGCGTAAGCTATTTGTATTCGAGGCCGTACTGCTCTCGTTTGTCGGCGCGGTGGTGGGGATACTCGGCGCGATAGTCTTTGGTCAGACAATTAATTTCGGGATGAACGCTTTCTCGCGTCATCGGGGCGTCACTGAACATTTTCAACTATTTGCCACGCCGTGGTGGTTGGTGAGCGGTCTGATTTTGTTCATGCTAATGGTTGGTCTGGTTGTCGTATATCTGCCGGCGCGGCGGGCAGCCCGTATTAACCCTATAGATGCGCTTCGTCGCGAGTAGTTACTTACTAGCGACTGTCTCATTAATTTTGTCTATCAGGTCGTTTAGCGAAAGATTACTTTTGGTAATAAAGTCAGTCGCACCCATGGCCATAACCCGGTCAATTTCTTCCTGTTGCCCTAAGTTGGATGTGATAATGACCGGTATATTGCGTAAGTTCTCTTGTTTTTTGATATCTTCAAGAGTCGAAAATCCATCTTTACGTGGCATGATCAGGTCGAGCAATATGATATCCGGAATAAACGTCTTGAGCAGTTCCAACGCTTCTATGCCATCGGTGGCAATTTCTATCGTAAAACCAGCCTTTGTTAATTTCGTTGCATAAACAGTACGCAAAAAATTGTCATCTTCGACAACTAGAACTTGATACCCCATGAATTGTACTCCCCCCTGAAAATAGTTTGCGTCGTAGGCCGTACAGCCTATATCTATCCATCACTTTATCACGAAACATCAAAGAGTTCACTTGATCCACTATATAGTTTGGCAATTAAGGAACCTCTAAACTCCGTTCGCAATGGGAAAAAGAAGTTGGACGGATGACGCGTTAAGGACGGCGGTTAACGGCTCGCACAGCCTCCGAGGCTGTAATCATGCAGCTAGGCCTCGTGCCGGCGGGCGGAAATTATGAACAGGTAAGCCGGCGTATTGCCGAATTGCACCTCTCGACCGGACATTTTACCGGTGAGGGCTGGAATGTCGGGCTTGCATTTGTTCCGAACCCTGCTGCGCCGCTTGATTCACTACTGGTTGAAAACGGAACAATGCAGAGTTTTTCGCTCAAGAAGAGGTTGTTCGCAGCAGGTATTAAGGCACCTAAATGCGAACTATGCGACTGGGCGCAACAGGCCGCTGATGGTCGTATTCCGGTAGAACTTGACCATATTAACGGAAACCATCATGATAATAGACTGGTTAATTTGCGCATACTTTGCCCAAATTGCCATAGCCTTCAACCCACACATCGTGGTAAAAATAAGAAGGTTCATCTTGCGCGGGTGCTGGAATTGGTAGACAGTGCAGACTTAAAATCTGTTGCCCAAAAGGCGTGCGGGTTCGATTCCCGCCCCGCGCACCAAGAACGATATGACCAATCACAAAGTCACACACGACAGTGAAACACCAGCCACAGGCCAACAAGTAATTGTGGCCTGTGCGTTTATCTACCACAACTTTGACGGTGTTAATAAGGTATTTTTAGCTCAGCGGGCAAGGACCAAAAAGTTTTTGCCTGGCGTGTTTGAGATCCCTGGCGGACATATCGACTTCGGTGAAGACGTCGCTGCCGGCCTCCGGCGTGAAGTCCGTGAAGAACTTGGCAAAGACATTGTCTTGGGCGGTGTGTTCAGCGCCTTCACCTATATGAACGCGATAAAGGGCGCTCACGCCATCGAAGTCACCTATTTTGCCCGGTTCGCCGGCGCGACCGACGATTACCAACTGCACCCTGACGACCACATGGCCGCCGGTTGGTTCAGCGAAGACCAATACGATGTTTTTGCCGTCAACCGTGATCCTGATGACCAGGAGCTGGTCGTTATCAAACGCGGGTTTGCGTTGTTGGCCGGCACTCCTGTTTTTGAATAGACATGAGCGCTTCCGGTTCACAAGCCCACGGCCGGGCGGTATACTAGGAACGATGAAGAAGCAAAGTGCAGGTATCCTGTTATATCGTAATACCCCCAGCGGGTATGAGGTGTTAATCGTACATCCGGGCGGACCGTTTTGGGCCAAGAAGGACGAAGGCAGCTGGTCGATCCCTAAGGGTGAATTTGAGGACGATGAGCCGCAGCTGGTAGCTGCTAAGCGAGAGTTCACCGAGGAAATCGGCGCGCCGCCGCCAGACGGTGAGTACGACAGCCTGGGCGAAGCTAAGCAGTCCAGCGGCAAGGTCGTGTATGCTTTTGCCCTGAAGTCCGACTTTAATTTGGAGCGCTTCCACAGCAACATGTTTACCATGGAATGGCCGCCGCGTACCGGCAAGCAGCAGGAATTCCCCGAAAACGACAAAGCCGCCTGGACGCCAATAGCCGTCGCCAAGCAAAAGCTGGTAAAAGGGCAGGTGCCACTGCTGGAGACGCTGGCCGCTAAACTACACGCGAGCCTGGAAGCACCGGCCGCACTCCCTGATGAGCCGCCGGCCAAAGCAGGGCAGACAAGTTTGTTCTAAGGTGATATAATCGCATCGAATATGAAAACTGCCATTATAACGCTGGTTATGGTACGCATGATGCCCCCGCGGGCATAGTTTTCTTTTTATCTTATTTTGTATCGATTAACTTCTTAAAACCAGGTAGACTACATATATGAACTTTTTTATAACCACCTCTATTCCGTATGTGAACGGTGAGCCGCACGTTGGCCACGCGCTTGAATTTATTATGGCCGATGTATTGGCCCGCGCGGCCCGCCAACGCGGTGACAAGGTTATCTTTAGCGCCGGCGCCGACGAGCATGGCAGCAAAAACGTCCAGACTGCCGAAAAGATGGGCATTACCACCCAGCAGCTCGTCGACCAAATGAGCAGCCGCTTTATTGCATTGCTCCAGGAACTCAACGTGAGCAACGACCGCTTTATCCGCACCACCGATAAAGACCACGAAAGGCGCGCCCAGCTTATCTGGAAGGCGTTGGAACACGACATTTACAAAGGCAAGTACATCGGCTGGTACGATGTTAAAGAGGAAGAATTTGTTCCCGAAGCCAAGGCCGATCCGGAGCGCATGAAGCCGGAGCACCCCCAAGCCTACCAAAAGCTCGAAGAAGAAAATTATTTCTTTCGCCTGAGCAGCTATACCGACAAGATTAAAGAACAGATCGAATCCGGAGCTTTTAAAGTCACCCCGGACACCCGCCGAAACGAGATTTTATCCGTTTTGAACGAAGGCCTCGATGACATCAGCGTTTCCCGCCCGCGTGAAAAACTGAACTGGGGCGTGCCGGTACCGAACGATAAAAACCAGGTCATGTACGTGTGGTTCGAAGCGCTTATGAACTACATCACCCTGCTAGGTTACCCCGAAGGCGAAGATTTCAAGAATTTCTGGCCCGCCCAAGTACAGGTGGTCGGTAAGGATATTATCCGTTTCCACGCAGCTATCTGGCCGGGTATGCTGCTATCGCTCGGATTGCCGCTGCCTAAGCAGTTGTATGTGCACGGCCACATCACCCTGAACGGCAAAAAAATGAGCAAATCACTCGGTAACGTCGTTGCCCCAAGCGAGATTCTCAGTAAATACGGTGTTGACCCGTTCCGTTACTTCTTCCTGCGCCACATACCGAGCTACAACGACGGCGACTTTACGTGGGATGCCTTCGAAGCGTCCTACAACAATGAGTTAGCTAATGAACTCGGCAATGCCGTGCAGCGTACCGCTGTTATGATTGAGAAATATCAGGACGGCATTATCGGTACCGTCACAAAGGCCGAGCATGACAGCGCCCCGATTGCCGAAGCGATTGCCGACTGCCGTTTTGACCGCGCTCTCGACGAGATCTGGGATCAGGTCCGCGGCCTCAACCAATACATCGAAGAAGAAAAACCCTGGGCTATTGCCAAAGATGGCGACAAAGACCACCTGCGCGATGTGCTGGCCTACCAGGCAGGTTGCCTGCTCGAAATCGCTGAGCTACTCATACCGTTCCTGCCGGACACTGCCGCCAAAATTGCCGCCGTGTTCGAGAGTGGTGTCGTCCGGCCCATCGAAGGCACGTTATTCCCTAAGACCGAGACGATCAGAGAGTAGTCATCCCGTGAAAATTGCCGTTATTACCTGTTACGATCAGAGCGACTACGTACGGGCCCGCGGCCTGCGCGCGGCGTTTGCGGCCTGTAACGGTGTTGAAGTGTCGGTCATCAAAAACAAGCATCTCGGCTTGCTGCGCTATATCGAGGTCCCACTGCGGATTCTCAAAGCCCGGCTGACGCAGCATGTTGAGGCCTATGTGATCACCTTTCGCGGCTACGAGATGCTGTTGTTTATGCGCTTGACGTTGGTGCGCAAGCCGATCGTTTTCGACGAGATGATTAATCTTGTTGAATATTACGAAGAGCATGGCAAGCTGCGCGCCGGTACCAAGCCGGATACGCTGCTGCGCCGTTTCTACCGCTGGCAGATCCGCGGCTGCCGGTATATATTGGCCGACACCCAGGCGCACGCTGATTTTTCGGCGCAGGTGACCGGCGTTTCTAATAAGAATTTCTTGGCGGTGCCCATCGCGGCCGATGAAACTATCTTTTTCCCAAAGGCTACCAAGCCTGCTGCCGCTCAACCCTTCACGGTGTTTTATTACGGCAACGGCATGACGCCGCTGCACGGGCTGCAATATGTTCTGGACGCCGCCGTACTGCTGAAAG
>DASYJQ010000127.1:0-2959 GCA_035996265.1 Saccharimonadales bacterium (SeqCode) | reverse complement strand
GCAAAATATTAAACGGCATTTTTTTAGTGGTCAGCAGCGGGAAGCCCTGGCGCATATCAAAACGGATCTGCGCGCCGAAGATGGCCTTGGTGCCGTGAATACCCCGCGTCGGCTTGCTTTTGCCGTTCTTGAGGATATCCGCCATCAACTTAAGATATTCATACTCCCCGTGTGTCATCACTGTGCATTATATAGCTCGTGCTTGTATAAACTCAAGCAGCCATGACAGAATAACAACAGATATGGACAAGAATGTAATCGCCCGAATACTAGAGATGTATGGTGTGAAATATACCCGCCAGCTTGCCGTGCAAAAAGGCTACCGCAACGAGTCGCACGCCGTGGCGCTGGCCGGCGGCACCATGCTGAACTTGATCATGTACAAAAACGAGCCGGGGATACTCGCTAAAATCAAGAACGCTAACCACGTTTCTAATTACCTGGCAGGGCAGGGGTTCCCGGCGCGCCAAACATACGACGACCGCATTGCGCAGCTAAAATCGCCAACGGGGGCTGTTAAGTACGGCTCGCTGTACGCCTATCTGCCGGGCAAAACCATCCCGTGGGAGACCTACACTATGGAACACCTCAAAACATTAGGGCAGACGATGAGCGACATGCACGCCGCATTAAAAAATCTGCCTGGCGGCGGTTTGCCGCCTGTAGCCGATGAATACATCGCGATTTTGGATAGAATGGAGCGCTACTTTAACGACCCGCAGGTAGCCACCGCAATCGCCCGAAAATTACAATTAAAAGTCGATACTACGACCATCCCCAATCTGAAAAGACTACTTCGCAAAACAAAGACGCTACCGGGCCAACAGGTGCTGCATATGGACTTTGTGCGCGGCAACGTTTTGTTCGACGACACGGCAGGCCAGACAGCCATTAGCGGCATCCTGGACTTTGAAAAAACCGCCTACGGCCACCCGCTGTTCGACATCGCCCGCACCACGGCGTTCTTATTAGTGGACTGCAAATACAAAGAAGCGGAAAAAGTACGGAAATATTTTTTGCAGTCCGGCTATACGAAGCGCGGGACGTCGAAATTCAAGCATGTAACGATCGAAGGGAACGAAACGACGCTTTTCGAAAACTTAATAAACCTTTTCCTGCTCCACGATTTCTACAAGTTCTTGCGTCATAATCCGTACGAACATTTACAGGAAAACGAGCACTATCTTCGTACCGTAGCGTCACTAGCGATATTGCGGTAATATATCCTCAGTTATAGTCACAACAACCACGGACCAAAACGCGTAAATAAGAGGCATTCATGAATGATTCTTCTTCTGGCGGCGATCGCCAGCACGATACAGGTTGGCTATCCGCCGTCCACCCTGTTGTAGATATATCAGGCACGCCTGAAGGCTGGGTCGAGATAACACCGGAAGAACCGGATGACCTGACGAAACTAGATGGAACCACCAGCAGCGCAGATCCTGTCTATGAGATCACCGCCTCTGAACCCGAATATGATGCCGGAATGCCTCGCGAAACCCCGCCTGAGCCTACAGTGCCTGAGCCTCCTGGAACTGAATGGGATGACCTGCTCCCTCCTCTTGACTATGCTATTCTGCCCAAACCCGAACGTCAGCCACTCAAAACAGAGCGCAGTGCAGTATCCGTATCAGACCCACCGGTGCGGCACCAGTTTACCGTGCATGGCAGCCAGGAAATCGGCATGGGCGTAGAGGAGAAATCAATCCTGCATGTCCGGGACGAGGAAGGCCGAGAGCTTACACTCTTGGAACGTTCAGTCAAGGACGACCCTGCTGAGCGGCGTGAACACAACGACCACTACATACATAGCTGGCAGGTGTGTAACGAGGCGGGCATCCCAGTTGTGCCGGAGGTGATGGTTAGCGATGATGACACGCTGTTAGTGACCGACGTGAAGGCCGGCGGTAGCGAAGTATACGGTAAAGGTATGGCGCGGGCGCTGAGCAGTTATGACCATGCGCAGGAGCGACACCGTCCGCATGCCGACATCGATGCACTGTTCATGCAGATTACAGCGCCCGAAAATGTTGGGGCCATCCGAGCTGAGGCGGAGCGAATTAGCCAATTGGCTATAAATGCCGGCATGGAATTGCCGGCAGACGATCCGTATGAACTTATCGTCCATCCCGACGGAACCTGGCAGCTGATGACGCTTGACCTTGACCTGGCAATACATACTGAACCCGAACGGCTTAATAATGGCGTACTTGGTGTTCGTTTAGTGCGCAATAACCGGGAAGCGTCGGACTATCTTATATTTCAGTTGCAAAAGATACGCGGTTCGCTACACAAGATGTCCGGATAGCTACACCTTGGGCCGGACTCGGCCCGGAGTTACTGCTTCTTGTAGCGCATCCACTGGCTGGCGCCGACGACCAATAATACTGCTGCGCCGCCAAGGGATATCATACCGACAGTCCGCACTGCCATGCCTTGAACCCAAGCGCCGTAGCCGCCAAGCAATAGTAACGACTTGCTGGTATCAATCTGGAACATCGCAGCTTGTTGCTGCTGAAGCGCGGCATTTTGCGGATCGGCTGCCGCCAAATTGCCGACCTCGAACGATGTTTTGCCATTGCCGATTAGGGTAAGCTGTACATTCAGGAAGTCGTCGGCGTAGGCTTTGGCTGTTTTGCCGTCATTGACCTGTTTGCCGGCGTACTTTTGGGCCGCAGGAAATGCCGCTTCAACAAAGCCGGGGCTGCCAGCAGGCGGAAAATAAATTCTCTCCTCTACTAAACCTTTATTGACCTCGGTAACGATCATATTGCCCGTCTTGCAGCAAACGACACCCACAATTAACAGTACGGCTGCCACTATAAAACTCAGGCAACTAAACATCTTGGCCACAGCCTTTTTATCTTCTTTTTTTCCCACCGCCATAGTAATCCTTTTTTAGGTTTATTCTCGCAGTGTACTCTGATTACGCTTATTGCAATAGCGAACAAACTGT
>DASYJQ010000126.1:0-1732 GCA_035996265.1 Saccharimonadales bacterium (SeqCode) | reverse complement strand
ATCATCGCCATTTTGGCAGGTATTGTTATTATCGCCATTAACCCCGGTAAGCAGTTAGGCGATACCCGTAACGCTCAGCGCCAGGCTGACGTCACGACTATTTTGAACGCCGTCTATCAATACTCGCTTGATAACAATGGTACATTGCCAGCTGCTGTTACTACCAGCGCAACCGAAATGTGTATTACCGGTACATTGCCAGCTACCTGTACCAGCGGTAGCCTTATCGACCTGACGGTCGTTACGACGAGCGGTAAGTATATCGCTGCACTGCCTAAGGACCCCCAGTGTCCAGCCGGTTGTGCCACGAACGGTAACGGCTACAAGATATCTAAAGATGCCGTTACTGGCCGTGTAACCGTAATGGCTATTAATCCAGAACAAGGTAAGACTATTAGCGTAACCCGCTAAGTCATAAGAAAGGGTGGGAATGTTACAGCTCAAGAATATCAAACGTGGTTCGCAACGGGGTTTTACCCTATTGGAAGTCTTGCTAGTCGTCGCGATCATCGCCATTTTGGCAGGTATTGTTATTATCGCCATTAACCCCGGTAAGCAGTTAGGCGATACCCGTAACGCTCAGCGCCAGGCTGACGTCACGACGACGCTCAACGCCGTCTACCAGTACGCCTTAGACAACAACGGCACCATGCCGGCGACCATTACAGCTACGCCGACGGAGATTTGTATCACCGGCACAGCGGGAGGAACCTGTACCACTAACGCGGTCATCGACCTGTCGGTCGTCACTACCAGCGGTAAGTACATCGCGTCGTTCCCGAAGGACCCGCAATGCCCGGCCGGCTGTAACGCTACCGGTACCGGCTATAGGATCTCCAAAGATGCTACCACCGGCCGCATAACGGTCACGGCCATTAACCCGGAACAAGGTAAGACGATCACCGTAACCCGCTAGTCAATTAGCGCTGCGAAAGAGGGACTACAACAGTCCCTCTTTTTTATTTGCGCTACATCTGTTAGGATAGGTACGATCGGGGTGTGGCGCAGTTGGCTAGCGCGCCGCGTTTGGGACGCGGAGGCCGGAGGTTCGAGTCCTCTCACCCCGACCATACACGAAATTATTCGATTAAAAGAACCCATCTAGGGTTCTTTTAATTTGCAGGTGATCCTGACCCCTTAAGAACGCAGAGTATGGTGGTATAGAGGCGAAAGAGCAGCTGTCATTCTTATGTTAAAATATTGGGGATGCGCCAGTTACGTAACAAAGTAAAAACGGGCTTGATACTCGGGGCTGCCGTCCTCGTCACGGTAAGCACTGTGCTTGGTTCGGTGTATTTGGCCAACCATTTGGACCAAAAGGCCGCCGGCCACAGCCAGACGTGCGCTCCCGGCACGGGCGTCAACCACAGAGTTGTTATCCAAAACGATACGGTCACCCCCAGCAATACCCAAGCCTCGCTTTGCGATACCCTGACTATTACCGACCTTGACGGCAAGAAACGGCTTATTGCTTTCGGCCCTCATGACGACCATGTAGCTTACGATGGCGTCCAAGAGAAGGAGTTATCCAAAGGACAAAGCCTGACCGTTACGCTGGTGCAGGCCGGCAGTTTTCGATTCCACGACCATACTCAAGACGAAGTCCAAGGGACATTTAGCGTAAACACGCCGCAACACTAAAGCGGTAAACTTGGGGTACTCGAAGTTATTCGAATTTCCACTCTATGTTGTCCCCGTTCTTTGCAACATATGCGTTGGCGCTGACCTGTGA
>DASYJQ010000125.1:0-6731 GCA_035996265.1 Saccharimonadales bacterium (SeqCode) | reverse complement strand
TCGGCCTGGGCAGATTGCTGCGTAGCCCCAGACGCCACTTGCTGGGCGATAGCTGCATTCTGTTGGGCGGCGGCTGAAGCCTGTTGCGTGGAGGCAGATAGGGCTAAGCTTAGTTTAATGAGCTGCTCGACAGAATTTTTGACGACCCCCGATATTTGATTCGCCCCCATCTTCATATACCAGCCGGCCAGCACGCTAAACAACAATGCTGTCAGTATGCCGACGAAAACGATCTTTTGAACGAACGCGAAGTTAGCGCCGGCATGCGCCGCCGCGGCGGCTGCGTCTTCTTGATTGATAGCGACAAGCTTCGTAAGGTCTACCGCCATCGCGTCGAAAGAGTTGTCGGATTGCGCCAACACCTTAGCGGCCTCTTGGGTCTTGTGCGCTTTCGCAAGAGGCAGGAACACTTGGTGCGAGGCGGCAAACGCATTCCATTTACTTTCAAACGCCTGGTACGTTGTCCGCTCTTTATCCTGGTTAATAAGCGTTTTATATGTCGTCTCATTCTGCTGGATGGCGATAACACTGCCCTGCATGGTAGCTTCAAGGGCTGCCTGCTGGTTCGTGTCGGTAGCGGCAATATAACGAAGCTGATCGCTACTTAAATCTGCCGCATCGGTGCTGATTTTCCCTAACAAGATGGCGCCCGGAAGATTATTGTTCTGGATACCGGCAGTACTGACATCTACCGAATGGAGCGCACGAAGACTAAAAGCTCCCTGAAGCGCAAGTACAACTAAGGGCAAGCTTAAGCCAAATAAAATCCTGCGCCCAATTGTCATATCTTTAAAAAAACTCATGAAACTTCCTTGTATCTACCATAAGCATAATGAGGTATCAAGGAAAGCGCAAGGTTAGTATGGTTAGGACTAGCGATTAACTAGTGAGCAGCTGCTCAATGTTGAGCAAGACATCATTAAGTGTAACGTTGGCCTTAATCAAAAACCCATCGGCGCCGTAACTACGGGCGGCCTGCTCGTCAGATTCCTGGCCCAAATTAGTCAGCATCACAACAGGTATATGGGAATAGTCGGGGTGGTTCTTAACGACCTTCAAAACCTCAAAGCCATTTTGTTTGGGCATAATTACATCGAGCAGTACGAGGTCCGGGCGGAATGTGGCAATGAGTTCAATGGTCTGGTCGCCGTCTTCGGCGATTATAACTACGTAGCCAGCGCGCTCCAAGCCGGCCTTATAGGCAATGGTGATAAATTCATCGTCATCGGCTATAAGAATTGTTTTGCGGGAGGCTGTAGTATCCATATGTTCGGTCGGATCTAGGGGTTCTTAGACTTAAGTAATTATAGCATAGGGATGCTGTGTAGATTCTTACAGCCTTCTAAAATGGAGTATGTAGTAAAAACATGAGCCTTAATGTTAGAATATGCTTACGTTTTATTCTAACTGACCTAACTGATGAGAGCTTGAGTAGCATGGCACCGACCGACACAGAATTAGCACAGATTTTGGGTGATCTAAAGTATATTCCGCCGCAAAAACTCCAGGCCGCCGTGGACCAAGCCCAAGCAGAACACACCAGTCTCTACGATGCGTTGGTGCGGCACGATTACATCAACGATGATGAACTTGGCAAGGTAATGGCCTACCATTACCAACTCCCCTACACTTCGCTCGACGACGTTAATATTACCGATACCCTGTTACATCTTCTGCCGCAGGCCGTGGCCGAACGGTTTCAAACTATACCGTTCCAAATTGATGACGACGGGCTGCACATTGCGACGACCCAGCCCGGAGCGACCGACTTGTTTAGCATGCTGGCTAAAAAGGCCGGCGTAAAAAAATACCTTGTGTCTTACACTCCCGAGATGGGGATCAAGGCGGCGCTGCACTTATATAAGCAGCATCTGCAAACGGTCTTTAATACCCTGCTTGCCTCTAACCAACCGGCACTCCCCATCAACAAAATCATCGACGTATTATTTGAATACGCCTACGACGCCCACGCCTCCGATGTTCATATTGAACCGCAAGAAGACCAAACAGTCGTACGGTTCCGCATCAACGGCGTACTTCATGACCAAGTCACCTTGCCCAAAAAGCTGCACGACCAACTTATCACCCGGTTAAAGATCATGGCCCGGTTGCGCACCGACGAACATTTAGGGGCGCAGGACGGACGGTTGCGGACGAAGATCAGTGACGAGGAACTGTCGGTACGTATTTCGGTCGTGCCGGTCATCGCCGGCGAAAAAGTAGTCATGCGTATGCTGGCCAAGCACGCCCGGCAATTCGGCCTCGCCGACCTGGGCATGAGTCCGAACGACCTGGATACATTGCGGCACGGCTTTGGCCGTCCGTCCGGCATGATACTATCTACCGGTCCGACCGGTTCAGGCAAGACAACCACTATCTACGCCATCCTCAAAATCCTCAATACGCGTGATCGTAACATCGCAACCATCGAGGACCCGATCGAATACGTGCTTAACGGGGTTAACCAGATCCAGGCCAATACCAAAACGAACCTGACGTTCAGCACCGGACTGCGTTCGCTGTTGCGTCAGGATCCGGACGCATTATTTGTCGGAGAGATTCGCGACGAAGAAACTGCCGACATCGCCATCAATGCCGCCATGACCGGCCACCTGGTGCTGAGCACGATGCACACCAACGACGCCGTTACCACGCTACCGCGATTAGTGGACATGCATATTGAACCTTTCCTGGCCGCATCGACCGTCAACCTTATCGTCGGCCAGCGCTTGGTACGGCAGATTTGCGACCACTGCAAAGCCAGTATCGAGCTGACCCGGACGGCCAAAGGCTGGAAAGGCGACGCCACCCAAGCCGGTCTCCTTACTAACTTAGACCCTGCCCTTATCACCAAATATTTCGGTAAAAAGACCAGCGTCCGGTTGTATCACGGCACCGGCTGTAGCAGTTGCAGCAACACGGGCTACCAGGAACGTATTGGTATCTTCGAACTATTGGAGATAACACCCAAAATGGCCCAACTTATCACGGCCAAGGCCGATGCCGAAATGCTTCAGGCGCGAGCCGTAAAGGATGGCATGATCACCATGTTGGAAGACGGGCTGTCCAAAGTTATTTCTGGCAAGACGACCCTGGCCGAAGTGGTGAGAGTCACGGGCGGCTAATATGGGTCAAACGAGAATCCGTCTTCGCAGCAAAGAAAAGTTGATGCTGTTTTCTGATCTGTCCACCATGCTCACGGCCGGAATCCCCATTCTGGAAACCATTGAATCGCTGGAACACGACACCAAAGGCAACCTTAAAGAAGTACTGGCCGAACTGAAGCGGGCCTTAAACAACGGCGAACCGCTCTCGCATGCCATGGCGCGGTTTCCGCGGGCTTTTGATGCGGTGATTATCAACTTGATGCGGGCTGCCGAGTCCGGCGGTACGCTTGAAGAAACGTTGCAAGACATCGTTAAAACCACCAAAAAAGAAATCGCCTTTAGCAGCGGCTTAAAAACGGCTCTGATTTATCCGCTGTTCGTCATGGTGCTGTTCACTGGGATCATACTATTGATGCTGACATTTGTTATCCCGCGGATCAGCAAGGTTTTTACTAACCTGCATGTGCATGTGCCATGGGCGACACGGCAGCTGATACACGCCTCCGCCTTTTTTATCGCGCACTGGATGGTGGTTGTCCCCGGGATTATCGGATTCGTAATACTCCTAAGCATGGTAATCTCAGCCAATAGGCGCACGGTTATCCGGATGATATTCAGTTTGCCCGGCCTAAAACGGCTGGGACTCAATATTGACCTGGCCCGGCTGACGCGCAGCCTCGGCCAGTTACTCAAGGCCGGCGTACCCATCGAAGAAACGCTCACGCTCAGCAAGCGAACCGTCCAAAAAAAACAAGTTATTGCAGTTATCGAACAAATGCAACGCAGTATTGAAGCTGGCAAGCCGCTCGGCACCGGCCTGCGTAAGACCAATGGCGTCATCCCGGCCATGATGTCCCGCTCCATAGAAACGGCTGAAGTTTCAGGCACACTGGAACAGACCTTGCATAATCTTGCTGAACATTTCGACACGCAGGTCGAAGACAGCGTTAAGGCCGTCAGCAGCATACTTGAACCGGCCATGATCGTCGTCGTTGGCGTAATGGTCGGCGGCTTAATGATCACGGTCATTGCCCCTATCTACAACCTGACTTCACAAATCCAAGTGAAACGCTAGCGAAGGATAGGCATGGCGAACTCGCAATTCGAAGCAGGCTTCACTCTCGTCGAAATAATGATCACGATTGCCATCATAGCCACACTAGCCGCCTTGACACTCGTTAACCTGGGCAAACCCCAGGTAACCGCGTCGCAGAACAGCACAGTCGACACTTTGGTGGCCGACCTCAAAAGCCAGCAGCTGTTGGCCATAGCTGGCGATAGCGGCGGCTCGCCTAGCCAACAGCCACAGGGCGTCTACATACAGGCTGGCCAGTACACGCTGTTTGCCGGTCCGAATTTTGACAGCCAGGACGCCAACAACTTTTCGATTACCGCTAGCCAGGATACGACCTTTAGCACGACATTCCCCGGCTCCAAAGTCGTCTTCACTACAGGCAACGGCGAGGTTCAAAATTTCTCCGGCACAACTAATGCCATTACCGTACACCATTCCGGCGACACCAAGACCATTACTATAAACCGCCTCGGCGCAGTTACGGTCAACTAGCATGTGGCCCCTCAAGCTCGGCAGGCGTTTTGTGGGACCACAGCGTGGCGCGACGCTGGTTGAGGTACTGGTAGCTATTGCGCTCACCGGCATTATGCTGCCGACACTGGCGACGGCATTAATAACTTCCCGCGCCGGCCGTGCAACATCAAAGCAGCAACTACTGGCGGCCAGCTTGCAGCACGAAGCCTTCGAGGCCGTGCGCGCCGTGCGCGAACAAGGCTGGAGCAACATAGCCGCCGACGGCACATATCATCCCGTCATCAGCGGCAACGACTGGGCGCTCAGCAGCGGCCCGGAGACGATCAATGGTCTCACCCGTGAGATCGTGGTCAGCACGGCTCAGCGTGACGGTTCCGGCGTCATTGTGGCCGGCGGCGGTACAAACGATCCGGCCACCAAGCATGTCGTGGTAACCGTCGGCTGGTCCACACCCTACAGTTCATCAATGACTGGCGACATATATCTCAACCGCTGGCAAAATAATGCCGTGTGGACGCAGACCTCGCAGGCTGAATTTGCCGGCGGCGTCACCACCAACACCGGCGTAACCAACACCGGCGGCGGCGAAATCGAACTGGCCGGCGCGCCGGGCTACCAAACCGCCGGCAGCTTCGAATCCAGCACATTCGACCCGGGTGCCAGCGTGGGCTACAATCGCATTACATTCACTGCCGTTCAACCGGCAGGCACGGCCCTGACCTTCCAGGTCGCAACCAATACCGATAACAGCACCTGGAACTACGCCGGCCCTGACGGCACAGGCGGCAGCTTCTTTACGGCCGCTTCCGCCATTCCACTGAGCCTCGCCAACGCCCGCTATCTTCGCTACAAAGCTTTCTTTACCGGCGATGGCACGGCCAGCCCCGTTCTATCTGACGTAACAATTAATTATTCGCCATGAACATACACCTACACCCCCCTGCTAAACAACGCGGCCAGCGCGGCGTCACCCTCGTTGAATTGTTGGTGACTATGGGGTTGTTGTCTGTCTTTTTGGTAATACTCCTGGGTATTTTCACCTCGAGCATTGACGTGATGTCCAGCTCCCAAGGCTACTCGGCGGCCACTGGCGACAGCCGGCTTATTTTGACGCGCCTGGAATACGACATCCGACGAGCGTCGGCCACGACAGCTCCGGCTGGCCTGGGCGACACGGCGCCGAGCCTGACGCTGACCATTGGCGGCGCAACGTATAGGTATTCCATGAGTAACGGCAGACTGCAGCTCAGCATCGACGGCGACAGCAACTATCTTACCGGTGATGAAGCCACCATTAGCGGTCTGAACTTTCAAAAACTGGGTACCGGCGGCGGCAAAGAATCCATTCGCTACGGCTTTACGGTGACTGCCGCTTCCCAGTCGGCCCACGAACCCGAAACGCAAACCTATACCAGCACCACGGAGCGGCGGCTATGAGCCTTCCCCGCCCGAGCGCGCGCCATGAATCCGGCCAGACACTGATAGCCTTGCTCATATTTATGATGTTAATAATTTTAGTCACGACCGCGGCGGCGACAATCACCATTATTAACGTCCGCACCAACACAGCGTACGCCACCGGCGAGCAAGCGCTGCAGAACGCCGAAAGCGGCGCCGATAACGCCATGCAGCGATTACTCCGTGACCCCGGCTATAGCGGCGAGACTATAGTTTTTCCGAACGGAACTGCTACAATAAGCATAAGCGGAACAACGATGAAAACGATCACATCGCAAGGCGCTAACAGCAATTACCGCCGGACCATAACGGCGACTGCCGATTATACCAACAATGTCCTTACACTTAACAGCTGGAGCGAAACACCGTAATGTTCTCTAAGCCGAACGCGCTTGTGTACGTGCATCACAACGGACTCGTCGTTGTTGAAAAGCACACTCCGCAAGCCAAGCTCAAATTTCCATCCGAGCTCGTGGCTAATCTTGAGGTAACCGATACCGGCAAATTTTTAGACCTCTGCCAACAATTCTTCGCCGGCAATGGGCTGCGTCATAAACGGGTACTGATGGTACTCGGCTATAACGCCGTATTCGAAAAAAAGATTGAACTGGATAAAG
>DASYJQ010000124.1:0-1853 GCA_035996265.1 Saccharimonadales bacterium (SeqCode) | reverse complement strand
GGTCCGTATTCTCAAAGTCGATATTTGGTGAAAATTCCTCGTTAACATTACGACAACCGAAATAACGTGTTTTCACGGGCTGAAAGTTCCATTTTTTGTTCCTACTTTACCGGCGATTTTGTACAACGATCTTTAACCCCTTTTCAAGTGCGCATATTCAAAAGCGTTATCGCTTTCCTGACTGCAATGCTGTTATATCCGTGCCTGTATGCACAGCCAACAGTAAGCTTTACGTTCAACAATAATGTTTGTTCGGGCACTCCTGTGCAATTTACCAGCAGTGTGTCAGGAGGCACCGCCCCCTATACCTATGCCTGGGCATTCGGGGGTGGCGGCAGCTCCACGGCACAGGATCCAACCCATACCTTTACCTCGCTTGGCTGCGGTGCTACCACATTTCAAAATACAGTCACTGTTACTGATGCCAATGGCCTCACCGGTACAGCAACACTCCCAGTAACTATTTTGCAGGCGCCGGATGTAGGATTGGCCGATGCAAACCCATTTGGCAATTTCAGTAATTGCGCCAACTCCCCATCTCCCGGTAATCCTAATTTTACACTCACCGTAAATAACAGTTCGCCAAGTGCCGGTTGTATTACCGGCTACACCATTAAATGGGGCGATGCCTCCGCGCCAGTCACAGTTACTGGCCCAGCCTTTTCGCTTACGCATACCTATACAACGCTTGGCGCATTTGACCTGGAGGTAACTGCCGTGGGCGCAAACGGCTGCAGCAATACAAGAAAATATACGGTAGCTAATCAAACTAATCCCGATATTGGACTGGGGACAGTGGGCAGCACGGAAGGTTGCGCTCCTTTAGATGTTACTGCGGTAATAAGCCTGTGGCAAAATAATTCTCCGGGCACTACCTATCAGTTGAGCTTTGGAGATGGAGCAACCATCCCGTTTTCACATCCCATCAATACTACAAATATAGATCAGTTAGTGCCGCATACGTACCTGACTACTTCTTGCCCCAATTCACCCGATTACCGAATCACGATCACTGCAACAAACGGTTGCCGGAGTAAAACGTTTACGGGAGGTAATATCGTTGTAAAAAGAAAACCTGAGGCGGCATTCAATGTACCTACTGGCCAGCTATGCACAGGTCAATCGGTGTGCTTTACTAATCAAACGGTTGCCGGATTTTGGAATAACTGTGCAACAACCACAACGTATACCTGGGACTTTGGAGATCCCGCAAGTGGATCCAACAATACTTCCATTCTGCAAAATCCATGTCACCAATACACGACACCCGGAACATATACTGTATCGCTTACTTCTTCCAATCCTTGCGGAACATCTACAATAACGAAGCAGGTATGTATAAGTGCGCCGGCTGCGCCGGCCTTCGACCTGGATGCTTCGGCTATATGCAGAGGCGCTACCGTTAGTGCCACCAACAACTCTAATGCCGTGGGCTGCACCACCGCGGGCTACCAATGGACCGTAACTTATGCATCCGGATTTTGCGGTACCACCTCGTCGTGGATATTCGCTAATGGAACAACCGCTACATCTGCTAATCCATCTTTTACATTCAATAATCCCGGAACTTATACAATTTCATTGCGCATGACAGGCGCATGCGGAAATGCGGTTGCAACAAAAACCGTTACCGTGAAAGCGCCGCCCACCGCAAGCTTGCCCGCTATTCCAAACGCATGCGGACAAGCAACTGTATGCCCGGCAGCAACGGTTGTAAATTGCGGCAGCAACCCTGTCACTTATGCCTGGTTGTTTGATGGAGGCGCTGCAGGTTCTTCAACAGATGCCAATCCCGGCTGCATCAATTTCACGGGTGCAGGCACCCACACTGTTTCATTGGCGGTAACAAATGA
>DASYJQ010000123.1:0-3428 GCA_035996265.1 Saccharimonadales bacterium (SeqCode) | reverse complement strand
GGTCTGAGTGGCGAAGTACGCCATGTCCCATTTATTGAAAAGCGTATAGCCGAGGCCAAAAAACTCGGCTTTGAAGCGGCCATCGGCCCCTTGCAAAAGAGCGGCAAAAAAGTCGCGTTCCTGCAAGGCGTCGCCGACGTCCGTGGTGCGCTTAACCATTTTTTAGAAAAGGATTAGTGTTGATTACATGTTAAATATTATTGAAATTATTATGCTCGGAGCCATTTTGTGGGTCCTGTACTCGCAAAAAAGCGGCGCCGGCATGAAATTGTTTGCCAAGCACCGTAAGCTGATACTGGACAGCTGCGCCCTGATTGACGGGCGTATCGTCGAGATTGTCCGCGCCGGCTTTGTCGCCGACGAGCTGATTGTGCCGCAGTTTATTCTGAACGAATTGCAGATGCTGGCCGACGGCAACGACTCCCACAAGCGCGAACGCGCCCGCTACGGCCTGGACATCGCCCACGAGCTGCAAGACAGCGCCCCAATGCGCGTGACTATCGACCGCACCGTTCTGCCTGATATCCCCACTACCGACGACAAGCTCGTCGAATTAGCCAAAAAGCTTAAAGCCCAGCTCTACACCACCGACTACAACCTGTCTAAAGTAGCCGCTGTTGAAGGCGTGCAGGTTTTGAATGTCAACGAATTGGCCCAAGCCTTGCGCCCGATTACGCTGCCAGGCGAGACGCTGACCATTAAGGTCATCCAAAAAGGCAGCAACCGCGACCAAGGCGTCGGCTACCTGGATGACGGCACCATGATCGTCATCGAAGGCGGCGCGCGCTTTGTTGGCCGCGAAATGCCCGTGACTGTTACCCGTATGCACCAAACCGTCGCCGGCAAAATGGTCTTCGGCCAGGTCCGCGAACGCGAACAAGCACAGCAGCCCCAGCGCCATTCTGAAACGGCCGCCTCCGCCGCTGCCGCCGGCCGCCCGAACCACCCACAGCAGGGAACGCGCAACTCTCACAATACCCCAGTTACACAAGCCGCCATTCACCCGGAAAAACGCCCAAGCCCCATCGCCCAAGCCAAAAACAAGCTCCACACGCGCTTGGCGCTACACCGGCGGCCTTCGGCCCGGTAAAAATGTTCGAATGCAAGAAGTCTGGACAAGACACGAACATTGACATATACACTTCTTAGTTATATTGTATAGACAAATTTTACAATAAGCGTGGCTCGTAAGCTACAAGGCAACCTTTACAATATGAAGTTTTTTGGAATCGAAGTTACGCGAGTCATCGGAATTGACGATACTATTCAGTTTGATGGAGAGTTACCCCATAGCAAAGAACGACTCCGCGACTTGGCGGACATCCAGCTAGCACTAGCAGCGGTGGCTGTGAAAGCTCGGGTTAACGCCGGCAAATATATGCCTCCAACCCAATGTTATCATTTCTTCAACCGCCCAGATTCCTACGATAATGCGGGCCGGCGACTTGGAAGGACCAGTGCATCGCGGGGGGTGACAAGTAATGGACGTACTATTGTTCTCGAGAGTCCCTATCATCCTACTGATACCCACGGCACTACCCACGAAACTATCCACAATATTTCTCAAAGATTTGCACACACTACAGGACGTCGGCGAGTCCTTAGTACTGTATCCAGAGGCTTGAATGAAGCAGGCACCGAGCTGCTAGCCTATGATGTTGCACGTCGCTTAAACCGGCTGGACTACGAGGTGGCCTATCCTTCGCTTGTCGTAATTGCAGATCAACTCTTGCCAGAAATGGCTGTGCGATCAAGATCGCAAACTGAAGGAAGTGTGCGTAACATGCTCCACGGGGATGTCTTAACCGGCGATGATGAAACGCTTCGGCTTATGAAGCAGACACATGGACGAGAGGCGGTAGAGCTCTGGGCTGGCCTCAATGATTACGATTCAGTCGAAAATCCTGCTGGGCACATACGCATTGCTAACGCGCTGGGGCTTACAGGGGCGGCAGAAATTTTGACGGAACTGGAGTTGGGACTACGCCCTCCTATTATTGCCGTAGAACTTCCATTTTTATAGTCACGTATTAGCGAGACCTGCGGATGATTGGGGGGATTCGGGGATTACCCGTGTCACCCCTTCAGGGCGTGACGGTCGTCGTTTTGGTGTCGGTGTTGCTGTACAGCACGCTGTCGACGATTTGGGCCTTGGCGGCGAGGTCACCGGCGGCGGTCGGTTTATAGGTAAAGGTCGCGTTATAGACGTCGGCGCTGTCAGTCGGAACCGGCCGGGTGTCGTAAGCCTGGTCATTGATAAAGAGCGTTATCACACCGGCGGGAGCGGTCGTGTAACCGCCACCAGACAACAGGTGGGTGCCTTGGGCGACAGCGACCGTAAAGGTGCAGTCGTTGCCGACGCGGCACACTGTCGGGCCGTTGAGCGTAATGGTTGGTTTGACGTCGTTACAGTTGTGGATGTCATCATTGGCTGTGGTTTCGGCATTGGTGTTTGTACCGCCTCCGCCGCGCGGGTCGAATACGTCAACCGAGAAGATATTATCGCTGCCACCGCCGCCGTCTGTCTTGCGGGCCAGGTCTGGCGTGCAAGTGGTAGCGGTTTTGTTGGATACGATGTCGATAGCCTTATTAGCGGTGGCGCCACCCTTGGGTGGAACATACCAGGCCGGGAAGATGTCGTTGCTGGCGCTTGGCTCTATAGAGCCAATACCGACATGGCTGCGGACAACGTAGGCCGGCGCAGATTTGATGGTAGCGGGGCGTGCCCAGTTGACTGGCTTCATGCCGCTCGCGTCCAGAGCACCTTGCATCCAGGGGCGGACGATTGGCTCTGTCATGAACTCCATACCTAGGCCGTGCATAGTTTTGTTGCGAGTGTGGTAACCAACCCAGGCAACTGCTGTGTACTGAGTAGTCCAGCTGGCCATAAGGCCGTCGTAACCGTCGTTGGTAGTACCGGTCTTAACAGCGACCTGCCAACCGTTGTAGCGTTGGAATTTGTATTGCAGACCGCCACCGGAATTGAGTTGCTTACAAGTAGTGTCGCTGCAGCTTCCTGGCAGGTAGCTGGCTTTCGGGTCGGAGGCCATGTCGGTAACAATGTAGGCGGTATCCTGGCGGATAACCTGCTTGCCGGCGGGCTGCTTAAACTCATCGAGTGTCTTATTGCTGGCATCGGTGATTTTTAAGATATAGGTGCGGGGGATGGACAGACCCATACGGGCAATACTAGCCAGGCCATTGGCGTGGTCGTCAAGGTGGAGGTACGCGCCGTCACCGATGGCTGATGCGCCGTAACATTGGGTTTGGGCGGCTTTGAGCTTGTCGGGGTCAACGCCGGGCGACAGGTCGGTACCGTTCTGATAACAGTTGTACCCGTCGTCGTTGCCCATCAGCGCTTCGGCGGTGCCAATGGTTTTATTGATAGAGTTAACGCGGCCATTGCTTTTATCGTTAGGAACGGCTGA
>DASYJQ010000122.1:0-12660 GCA_035996265.1 Saccharimonadales bacterium (SeqCode) | reverse complement strand
CTACTGAAAAAGACCTTATATATAATTTTGGCGGCGCTCGGGATGGGCATTGCCTTTGATTATTTGTTCTTTGGCAAAGTGCCGGGGATTTCTTTTCCGATTTATATGGCTTTGGTTATCGTGGCGATTGCCGGCATGGCAGCCTTTTTTAAGACCAAGATTCCCACGCCGGCCGCAGCCCTGGCTGTTCCGCTGTTATTTTTTTCGAGCATGGTGTTTGTGTGGTCCGGCGGGCTCATAACGTTTTTGAATGTGGTGACGTCACTTTACCTGCTGGGCCTGATGCTGTACCTGATTTTTGAACCGAAGCTCACCAGTTTTCCGCTGTCCGGTTACATAAAGCCGGTGTTGCAGCTGCCCATTCAGCTGCTAGTGCGCTGCCTGGAAACATTAGCTGCGCTGGCAGGCATCAAGCAGTTGTTCGGTAAGCATACGGCGATGCCGCAGGTTATTACCGGCGTGCTGATTGCCGTGCCGGTTATTGCCTTGTTTATCGCGCTGTTTGCTTCTGCCGACCTGGTGTTCAGGAAGTATGTGAGCGATATTTTTACGCTCCACCTGAGCGGCCAGTTTTACGGCCAGGCGTTCGTCATTACGTTGGTGGCGCTGTTCTTTACGGGGGTGTTTGGCTACCTTTTGCGTAGGCCAAGCGCGCTACAGCTGGGCAAACTGCCGGTACTAGACGGTGTTACCCGGCCCAAAGGCCGCGGCCAAATAGAAATGACCATACTATTTGGTTCGCTGAACCTGTTGTTCCTGTGTTTTATCGCCGTACAGCTGACGTACTTGTTCGGCGGCCAGCATAACATAACCGGGCAGGGGTTCACCTATGCCGAGTACGCCCGCAAGGGGTACTTTGAGCTTATCGCCGTGGCGGTCATATCGTTCCTGCTCATCTTTACGACCGACAAGTTCCTGTTGCGCGAGAGTGATAAACATTCGGGCCGCTTCAAGTTCCTGGCCGGCGCGCTGATTGCTCAGGTAATTGTCATCATGGTATCGGCGTTTAATAGATTGTCATTGTACGAGAGCGCCTACGGCTTCACCTCGCTGCGCCTGTACAGCCACATATGTATTATTTGGCTGGCGGTAGTCTTCGGTATCCTGCTGTACAAGATTTTCGTTGACCAGCGTGAGAGCCGGTTTGCGCTGCTGACGTTCCTGAGCGTTATGGCGTTGCTCGTCTTTGTGAACGTCGTTAATGTCGACAGGTATGTCGCCCACCGCAATATTGCCCGCTATTACGCCACTGGCAAGCTGGACCCGCAGTACCTCGGGGAATTATCTACCGACGCCATCCCCGAGACAGTTAAAGTACTGGACGTGCCTGACACGCTAAATAAATATGTTTGGACAGATGCCTTGAGCCGGAAGCGCCAGAGCCTGCTGAATGCCGCGATGCCGTGGCAGTCCACGAACTTGTCCCGCGATGCCGCACTACGGGCATTAAATAGCAGATTCGATCACCAGTAGCAAAATCACATATAATTGCGACATATTTGCAGTAATTTTCATATAGCTATAATCTGGTCTCAGATAAATGAGTTAAATGAGACCCGAAATGATTAAAAAAATATTCGCCAGCGTTGTGTTAGTTGCCCTTATAATTGGCGGCATCGTCTTTGCCGTGCACCGTACAGCCGTATCAAGTACCGATGCCGGCAAGTTGCAAGTAGTGGCCAGCTATTACCCGATGTATGATTTCGCCAAGGATGTCGGCGGCGACAAAATCAGCCTTACTAACGTCACGCCGGCCGGCAGCGAACCGCACGATTACGAACCGTCGCCCAAGGTTTTGGCCGAAGCCCACAAAGCAAAAGTATTCATATATAACGGCGGTCACTTGGAGCCGTGGGTAAACGGTTTTTTAAGCGATTACAAAAATGTAGCCATCAAAGCCAGCCAAGGCATCGACTTGCAGGTAGTCAGCGATGAAACCAACGCAACCAACCAAGTAACCGACCCGCACTTTTGGCTGGACCCCGTGCTGGCCGCCAAGATAGTCGACAACGTCCGTGACGGGCTAATCAAAGCCGATCCGGCCAACGCCAGCTATTACACCAAAAATGCCGCCGATTACAACGTTAAACTGGCCGCGCTCGATACCGCTTATAAGATGGGTCTGGCCGACTGCCAAATCCGTACGCTTATTACTTCGCACGCCGCCTTCGGCTACTTAGCCACCCGCTACAACCTGGATGCACAGGCCATTGCCGGCATCAGCCCGGAGGAAGAACCGAGCGCCGCCAAGCTCGCCGAACTTACTCAACTTGTTAAGGATAGGCATATTCAGTATGTCTTCTTCGAGAGCTTGGTTAGCCCGCGGCTAGCTGCTACTATAGCGTCAGAGACAGGCGCCAAAACATTGGTGTTTGATCCGATTGAAGGACTGAGCGATGCCAATCAAAAACAAGGTAAAAACTACCTCACCATCCAGGAGCAAAATCTTGCCAACCTCCGAACAGCCCTTGCATGTAAATAAAGAACTGCTGGTCGATGTCGACAATATTTCAGTGCGGCTCGGCGCTGAAATGGTTATCGATCACGTGTCGTTTTGCATTCACCGCGGCGAGTTTATCGGCCTAATCGGCCCGAACGGCGCCGGTAAGACAACACTGTTGCGCGTGGTGCTAGGGCTGTTAAAACCAACCACCGGCAAGGCGCAAAAGAAGCACGCCGTCGTCGGCTACATTCCACAGCGCGGATCGTTGTATAACGCCACGGTGCCGATCAGCGTTTTAGAAGTTGTGCGCCTGGGCGCCGGTTCCAAAGAAGCCGCCCGGCGCGCTCTTGAGGAAACCGGCATGAGCGCTTTCGCGGGCAAACGGTTCACCGAACTGTCCGGCGGCCAACAACAGCGTGTGGCAATCGCCAAGGCGCTGGCCGGCAACGCTGAGCTATTGATTTTAGATGAGCCGACCACCGGCATCGACGAACATTCACAAGCCGAATTTTACGCCTTGCTGCACAACCTGCAGGCCAAAGGCATTACGATTATTATGGTTTCGCACGAGGTCGAGATGGTGGTCAAGCTAGTAACGCGCATCATCTGCCTGAACCGCGGCATATTATATGACGGGCCGCCGGAGCATTTTGAGGCCGACAAGTATCTGCCCTCCGCCTACAAGGCCCAACACCTGTTGCTGCACCACCATCACGGGGGCGAGCATGCCTGAAATTCTCCAATATTCATTTATGGTGCGGGCGCTGATCGCCGGGTTAATCGTGGCCTTCGTAGTACCTGTGCTCGGCAGCTTTATGGTCGCCCGGCGCTACTCGCTGATTGCCGATAGTCTGGCGCATGTTAGCCTGGCTGGTGTCGGGGCCGGATTACTGCTCGGCTTCACGCCGATCATGGTCGCCGTGCCCGTTACTGTTACCGGCGCTTTGATACTGGAATGGCTGCGCCAGGAACGCCGCGTTAGTGGTGAAGTGAGCCTGGCTATATTAATGAGCGGCGGCTTGGCTCTGGCCGTCGTGCTGGCTAACCTGGCTCATGGCGCCAACGCCGACTTTACCAGCTACTTGTTCGGCAGCATTACCACCACCAGCAAAGCCGACGTCATAACACTGGCCATTGCCGCCGCCGCGGCGTTGATAGTCGTCACTATCAATTACCGCGCACTGCTGCACATTGCCTTCGACGAAGACAGCGCCCGGATTGCCGGCTACCGCGTTACCTTTCTGAACTACCTATTCACCGCACTGACGGCAGTAATCGTCGTGCTCAGCTTACGGATCGTCGGCGGCTTGCTGATGAGCGCCTTGTTAGTCATGCCGATCGTGACGGCCAGCCGTTTTGCCAAGGGTTTTAGCCAGACAATTGTATTGGCAATCGGCATTGCGTTAGTAGCCGTGTGTTCCGGTTTGATCGTGGCGTTTTATGCTGGCATCGCCGCCGGCGGCGCGATCGTTTTGTCTGCACTGGTAATGCTCATTCTGGCCATGATATGGAAGCGGTAGTCCGTTTAGCCCGTACCCGTTTTAGCCCGCTTATAATAGTGGCCGGCACCATCGCTATCCTATATGGCGTGCGCAATATAACGTATGCCCATCCGATGTACGCGCCGCAGATGTTCCAGGATTTTATGACGTTTGCCGGCAGTATCCTGATAGAATCACTGCCGTTCGTGTTGCTTGGTATCTTTTTATCTGTGGCTGTCCAGGTGTGGCTGCCCGCCAACGTCATGACCCGCCTATTGCCGGAAAGGGGCTGGCTGCGCCGTTTGTACATATCATGTTTCGGCGTGTTTTTACCGGTATGTGAATGCGGCAATCTGCCGCTGGCCCGCGGGCTGATTGCAGGTGGATTAAAACCGGCAGAATCGTTGACTTTTTTGTTGGCAGCGCCGATTCTGAACCCCATTACACTTATTACGACTCACCAGGCATTTCCGGCCGACATCCGCATCTTGCTTGCCCGGGCCTTTGGCGCGCTCATTATCGCAAACATTGTCGGCTGGATATTTAGTAAACACCACAAGCAAGAAGAGCTACTGACCCTTGAATTTGCGGCAGCCTGCGCTGCGCCGGATCCGCATACTCATGGCAAAGTGGAGCGCAGCCTGCAGTTGTTTAATAAAGAGACCGCGGCCATATTACCGGCGTTATGCATCGGGGCCATTATAGCCGGGGCGGTACAGGTATTGGTGCCGCGCAGCGTGCTGCTAGGTGTCGGCGGCAGCGCGACGCTGTCGATTATAGTAATGATGACCTTGGCATTTGTCGTGGCTATTTGCTCGAATGTTGACGCCTTTTTTGCGCTGGCCTTTAGTACGACGTTTAGCGTCGGTTCCATCGTGTCGTTCCTGGTGTTCGGCCCGATGATTGATATTAAAATGCTTAGTTTAATGCGTACTACCTACCGTCCGAAAGTTTTGATGCAGGTAAGCCTTTTAGTGGCGCTGATGAGCCTGGCTATTGGATTAGGAGTGAACTATGCGTTTTAGATGGTTCGGTGATTATTGGATAGGCATGGCGGTATTGCTGGTAATAACCGTATCGTCGTTGTGGCTGGCCCGGCAAGGCAGCCTGACCTTATATATACACCCGCGCTACGTAGTGTTTACGACGCTATTGTGTACGATGGGGCTGGCTTGTGCTGCTCTGGGGTTGACGTTGCAACGGCACCGGCCGCCAGTCTTGGTCAGGCCGCGGCTTAGTCATGTGCTTGTGGGCGGCCTATGCCTTATGTTGTGTGCGGCGTTACTGATAGTACGCCCGACATCGCTTTCCAGCCAAGCAGCTAGCCAGCGCGGCATCAACATATCAGACAGTGTTATATCAAACACAACGCTTGAAGATTTGACCGGCCCCAGTGTTGACTACAGCCAATTTACGCTTAAAGAATGGGTTTCATTGTTAGCCCAAACCAGTGATCCAAATTTGTATACCGGTAAACAGGCTACGGTTGTAGGCTTTATCAGCCCGGACCCAGATAATAGCCCCAACATTCTGTACCTTTCCCGTTTTGTCGTCACCTGTTGCGCCGTAGACGCCCGGCCGGTTGGCGTGCCTTTATATAGGCCTGGCTGGAAGCAAACGTTGAAGGCCGGTCAGTGGCTGAAAGTAGGCGGCACATTTGTCGCTAATCCCGATATCGTAACGCCGCCCATAGTGCTGGAGCCGCAGTCACTGCAAGTGGTAGAGGAACCCCATGACCCGTATCTCTACTAACAATCAGTTGTTCGTGAAGACTTTCCGGCAGACAGTTGCCGTATTTGTTGGAATTTTATTACTGTTAATAAGTCTCACATGGTTGCAGGGTCCTCGAATTCGTTCGGCGATAATTGATGCCGGCCGGGTTACAGTGTTGCCTAATCAGCGGCTGTCATTGCACGCCAACGAGTCGATTGGCGCGCCGGCAACTAAGCAGGTTACCGTAACGCCAGCCGTCCGGTTCGTGGCAAGCAGCGGCGGCAACACAGTTGTTTTGCAATTTAATGAGCCGCTGCATTTTGCAACCCGGTACAGAGTGGCAATACATGCGGGTAAGCACGTTATTGACTATTCGTTTACTACAAAGCCGGCAGTTGTCTACTATGCGGTGAATACCGGTGAAAATAGCGAAATACATGCCCGTACTTTGCCGGCAGGCAAGGATAAAGTGGTCTTCGCCGGCGGCGCAGTGGATGATTTTGCAGTGCTCGGGAACAACCTGGTGCTTAATTTGAAGTATAAAAACGATACTAACTTGTTAACGATGTTCGACATGGTAACCGAACAGCCGGCGCAGATTGCCCTGCCAGCCAGCGGGTCTATTGAACACTTGCGGATTGCGCCGGACAGGCAATCATTCGGTTTTTTATTTACTGCCAGCGAAGCGCTTAGCCCGGTTAACCGGAATCTCATGCTGTACCGGCTCAGCGGGAACCAACTTACCAGCGTGACCGGTTTCGACAACAAGCCGGTCGAGACGTTAGATTGGCGGTACGCGGCCGATAGTAATACCATATTGGACCAGCAGATGGATTCCAATGTATTGCTCCTGAGCCCAAAACATCCGCCGGTGCCGCTCGGGCAATTCAGTAGCATCTTTGGCTTGTCGTACGATAGTACCAATATAGTACTCGGTCAACTCATGACCGGCATAGTCAGTATGAATATTCAAACCTCGCGGCGCACCATGTTGCCGCAGCCGTCACGGACTGGTGAATACCTGGTAGTCGCTGATCCGTTGCGTACTCGCAAAGGATATTTGTTGCACACCCAGACAATCGACGACCGGGGGTCAAGCCAGCAGCTCATTGTTGAGCGGAATGGCAAGCAGCAAAAGATATATAGCATTAACAATCTGGACGCTTACATCACACATGTTGACATGTCAGTTAACGACCAGATGGCAGCAGTCAGTAAAAACGATACCCCCGATAACACACCAAATACCGATGTTATCGACACGTACACCGGCAAAAAAGTAGTAACCCTGCCTGGGAATATAGTGCGTTGGCAGCAATAGGCGGCTGGCGGTAGTCTACAAGCCGTTCAGGTCGCTCTTAACAATTTTAAGACGGGTGCCTTCCAGCTGGGCCGGCGCCGAGAAGCTGCCTTGGCGGGCCAGAGCCTTACCACTAAAGGTATCGCCGTGGACCGTAACCTTGTAAGTGACTTGCAAGCGGTCGGTTCGGGTGTGATCGTCGGCATTGGCATTTAGCTCGTAGAATGTGCCGATAAAGGTATCGGATTTGCCTTTTAGCGGTTCCCACGGCCCCATACCCAGGCTGTCGTTTGTGCCGCCGTGGGGCTTGGCCGGATTTTCTTGGACGTTAGTCGGGTTGGTGGTGTTCATGGTGCCGTCGCTGTTAAAGGTAAAAAGGTGCGGCTCGTAGGGCGCGCCAATAGCCTGGACATCCCAAGTACCGACAATATCATCAGATTTATTGTTTACGCTTACATTGCTGTCTGCCGTGGCGCGGGACGTAGTTGACGCTACCCAGCCGACGGTTAATGTTGCCAGTACAAGTGGGAGGATAAATAGTTTTTTCATGCCTACATTTTGTTCCGCCAGGCGCGGCGTGTCAACATGCTTATGCTAATGCTATAATAAAAACGAATTATATAACACTAACAAAGGGCCGGAATGATCAAGACACATTCAGATGATCCAGACGTCGAAGCGGCGGCGCACCATGCTTCACAAATTACCGCGGAAGTCCTCGGCAGCTTGCCGAAAGCCGAAACATTTGACTACGGCGGCCACAATTTACGCCTCGGCGAATACGACGTTTGCACCCGCTGTACGACGCCCATCGCCGAAGCCCAGCAGGTCAGCCAAGCCTTATTAGAAAAAGTTGAAACCATTGACGACCCGGTCGTCAAAGAACACCTGGAACTGGCTGCTGAACTATTACGCCTGGAAGCCGGCGCCGCTCAGATCCGCGCCGAGTTACACAACGGCCAGGGTTCCGAAAAAATATTGAACAGCGTGCTGGCCTTTATATACGACCGCAATATCCACGATACCTACGATCACAGTCACCACGGAGGCAACTAGTATGAACGACCTACCGCGCGCCCAGCGCCACCTGGATAACTTACGCAAACTCGTCACGCCGACAGGCCTGTTTTTAGCCTCATCGCAATCAGTACAAACCGGCTACGACAAAGCCTGGTTGCGCGATAACGTCTACGAAGCCCTGGCATTCGAATACGCCGGCGAATGGGATGTTGTCCGCAAAACCTACCACACGCTGCTTGATATTTTTGACAAGCACATCGACAAGATTAACTGGGCCGTTACCAACAAACCGTTCGAAAGCTGGCAATTCATTCACGCCCGCTACAACCCGGAAACGCTCGAGGAATTTTGGGAGTCGTGGGGCAACAAGCAGCACGATGCCGTCGGCGCGGTGCTATTCAAGCTGGCCGACTTCGAAGCCAAGGGTAACAGCGTGCTGCGCAACGAGAAAGACCGCCGCACCGTTCAGACATTAATCTACTACATCTGCAATGTCGAATACTGGCATGACGCCGATTCCGGCATGTGGGAAGAGAACGAAGAAATCCACGCCAGTTCCATAGGTGCTGTCGTGGCTGCGCTTAAAAAGTGGCAGGAAGTTGGCGGCATGGATGTCGACCAAGACGCCATTGACCGCGGTGAAGCCGCCCTGCAAGCGCTACTCCCCCGCGAATCCGAAGCGAAGTTTACCGATTTGGCCTTGTTGTCGCTCATCTACCCCTACAATGTGGTCTCGCCGGATATGGCCCGTGAAATCCTTACCAACCTGGAGTACCATCTCGCCAAAGATAAAGGCGTTATGCGTTACAAGTTCGACGCCTATTACAACCGCAACCCCGACGGCTATTCCGAAGAAGCCGAATGGTGCTTTGGCTTGTCGTGGCTGGCCATCGCTTACAAGCAATTAGGCGACAATGCCAAAGCCCGCGAATATCTGCAACGCGCCACCAACACCATCACCAAAGAGGGGAAGATCCCCGAATTGTACCTGTCGCACACCGATGAAGCCAACGAGAATACGCCGCTTGGCTGGTCAGAAAGCATGTATGTCGTCGCTTTGTACGAAGTAGAATCGTAAAAGTATTGACACCAATATAAGGGCAGCGTATCATTTAACCATATGGTTGAATGTGCTCTAGACTTAGACTTGGTGTTCGGTTGCTTAGCTGACCCCACCCGCCGCGATATTTTGCAGCGGGTGTCTCGCTGCCAACTATCAGTTAGCGAAATCGCTCAAGTCTATGATGTAACATTGGCTGCTATTTCGAAGCACCTCAAAATTTTGGAAAAAGCCCGGCTGATCATTAAGCGCCGCCAGGGCAAGCAGCAGATCGTGCAGCTGGCACCGGCCGCTTTAAAAGATGCCGACGAATACCTGCAATTTTACCGCAGGCTGTGGGAAGACAGTTTTGACGCTTTGGACGTATTTTTAAGTAAGGAGATGTAGAATGACAGATACAAATGCCAACGGCCCGTTAGTTATGGAGCGAACTTTCAATGCTCCGGTAGCCCGCGTCTGGAAGGCGCTCACCGATGAGCAAGACCTCAAGCAGTGGACATCGTTTATACCGCACTTTAAGCCTGAACTCGGCTTTGAGTTTGACTTTTTTCTCGGCCCGGATGACGAGCACCAGTACCACCACTTGTGCAAAGTGACCGAAGTTATCGATGGCAAAAAGATTGCCTACAGCTGGCGGTATGAAGGCTACGAAGGTATCTCTGAATTGTCCTACGAACTATCCTCAGAAGGCGATAAGACTCGGGTGAAGCTGGTTTGGTCCGGCCTGGACACGTTCCCGAAGATCTTTACGAGTGCCGGCTTCCAGGAAGGTTCAGAATATACCATGAACGCCCTGGGCGAATTTGTTGAGAAAGCTTAAATTAGGCTCCTAGTATGTGCCGAAACATTAAGGTCCTATTCAATTTTGATCCGCCAGCCACTGAGGCTGAGATTCGTGACGCCTCACTGCAGTTCGTCCGCAAGCTGTCTGGTTACCACGAGCCATCCAAAGCCAACGCAGCAGCGTTCAATCGCAGCGTCGACGAAATAGCTGCGGCTGCCAAGCAGTTGTTAGATTCACTGGTAACCACTGCTGAACCGCGCGACCGCGCAATAGAAGCAGCACGCGCCAAAGCCCGGGCTATTGAGCGCTTCGGCGTCCCGCAGCACAGCCACGATCATCCGCACCCGCACGAGCATTAGGCCGGCAGGCTTTTGGCCACGCCCATAGCCGTACCGGTAAATATCTGGCAAACGAATGTTGGCTTGCCAGGCGCGCTGAGTTCTTTGCTGTAACGGTAGCCAAATTCGTTAAACCGGCTAAAGTGATTGACGTCCGTTACGCGGCTGGTAATCAGCCAGCGGGCAAAGGCGCCGCGGGCGATTTTGGCGTGGACCACCACAAATATCGGATCGCCGCTGGCCGGATTGATGGTCAGGAAGTTCGGCGCCACCACCCGCGCCGGATCGGCAAAGCGGGTAACGGTTTGCGAGTATTCCACCGACGAAACGTTAACGATCAGCTCATCGGGCGGTACGCACTGGGCGATGCTATCACCCCAATACTTATATAAATCACTGAACCGGGGGTCGGGCAGCTTGTACATCATTTCTAAACGATACGGGCAAATACCGTCATACGGGCGGATGCAGCCGTACAGTCCGGATAAGATGAGCAGTGTTTTGTCGGCGTAATCGCGGTCGGCCGCCGATAGCGTCGAAGCCCGCAGGCCTTTGTAAATATCGCCGACAAAACAATCGAGCGCCAGCGATTGATGATTCGGTCCAGCCGTCCAACTGGCAATGGCTTCGCGTGTTTTTGCGGCCAGCGGTCCGGAAATGTGCATGGTTGCAGCCAGCTGTTCGGCCGATAGCGTCTTAAGATAGGCGGCCAACGTTTCAGCTTTAGCGATTAACTGCGGCTGACGCAGTGCAGCCTGCCCGTGCGCAGACGGACGCATAGTTTTGGAAGAGTGAAGCAGGATTATCATTTGGTAGCCAGTTCTTCGAACTGGTCAATCACATCGCTCCAGTGTTCTTGCATTTCTTCGCGCTGCTCGCTGCTTTCCAGGCGGTCATGATGGAACGCCAGTACGGCGTCTTTGCCGCTCGGCAAGACGCGTACCTGCAAGGTCGATGGGAAATTCATACTGCTGGGGTGCCAGCGCATGCGGATAAGTTCGCCCCGTTTAAAGCCGACAACTTCGGCCGTGGTGTCTTCGCTGGTTTCGAACTGGGCGCCCTGGTGAAACACTATGTCGTCATCGGAACTAAACCAATATCCCAGCCCGGGCTGGGTGACGAGCGTTTCCCAGAGTTTCCGGGCGCTCATGGGCAGTGTACGGCGCACACCGATTTCCCAGCCTCGGTCTCGCGTTTTGCCGGCAGTCGCTTCGTCTTCTATATTCATACATTTAGTATAAAACATGCCCATGATCAGCTAAAGCATAAGTTTTTTGTAGTACAATGGGGCTACACAAGAAGGAGCTAGTATGTCTAAAGGAAACGCCCACCCCAAAAAAGAAGTTAAAAAGGCCAAAAAGCCAAAGGCTGTGTAACGCTGTACAGGCGTAACGCCTGGTAAAAGACCTTGCCGTACGGACAAGGTCTTTTATGTAGCGATCCGTAACTTACTTTTTGTTCCAGTCGCCGGTCTGCATATTAAGCAGCGAGAAGACCGACACGTTGCGGATGTCTGCTTCACCCAAGATGTATTGCAGTACCCGGTCGTTGCCCATGCCATAGCCGGCGTGCGGGTTGGTGGCTTTCTTTTCCATGATATCCAGGTACCATTTGAAGTCCTCGTATTTGCCGCCGCGCTGCAAGTGCAGGTCGTACATCGTCGAACCCATGAGGCGTTCCTTGAGCCGGGCAAAGTCGTGCTCGCGCACAGCTGAGCCCGAGCCTTCGCCCGAGTAGGGGAAGACCAGATCGGCCGACATACATACCCGCGGGTCTTTGTCGGATACCTTCATGTTGAAGAACTTAATTTCCTTAGGATACTTCATAATAAAAACCGGCAACTCGGTGCCGGATTTGTTGAGTAAGGCCACGATCTTGGCCTCGTGGCCGGCCACGAGGTCGTCGCCAAACTTGACCTTCGGGTAGCCATTCTTTTGCAGCAGCTTTACGGCGTCTTCGTAGGCAATGCGCAGGAAGTCATTAGTTGCGGCGTGGCGCAGTTTTTTGACACCCCGTTTATACGTTGCCGCCAAGGCGTCTTCGTTATCTTTTAGCACTTCGGTCAGCATGGCCTGGACGGTGCCTTGGATGTTAACCAGCATGGCTTCGTACATTTTGTCCTCGTCGTAATTGTCGCGGGTCATGCCCAGCGTTGTGGAGTCGAACTCTTCTTCGGTTAGGCGGAATTGGCACAGATGGCGGTTATCTTCTTCCTCTTCATCGCGGCCGGAATGGATAACCGTCCAGGCGCCGGAGAACGATTGCAGCGCTTGTTCTAGGGACAGTTGACCGGTTTGGGAGAAGAATAGCGGCAGACCGCGACGGTTGCCAACCCGGAACAGGGTATCGACATTTTCGCAGGCTCCGGTTATGCCGACGATTTCCGGGACATCGACGTATGTGAGGCCGCGCTGCCGGTAATTATTGGCCGCGCCCAGATTAAGGCTTTCGCTGATCCGCACGACGTTGGCAAAGTGGTCGTTAAAGCCCAGCGACAGTTGATTACCCTCGATAGTTAGTT
>DASYJQ010000121.1:0-4003 GCA_035996265.1 Saccharimonadales bacterium (SeqCode) | reverse complement strand
ATCGCCGCCGGCAAAC
Source organism: Saccharimonadales bacterium (SeqCode) (assembly GCA_035996265.1). Taxonomy (GTDB): domain Bacteria; phylum Patescibacteriota; class Saccharimonadia; order Saccharimonadales; family UBA4665; genus PMNU01. The sequence goes on along the minus strand of DASYJQ010000121.1, from coordinate 3,987 downwards.
GTCACCGTGTAACCGGCGGTCCGTAGCTTGAGCAGCTCATGGAAACCTTTTTTCGGCACAAGACGGCCGACAAATAAGGCGATGGGCTGGCCAAGCGGCAGGCCGTATTTTTTGCGTAGCTGCCGTTTGGCTGCCGCTGTGCCCTTGTGAAATGCGTCGGTGTCGACACTGTTAGGCAGGTGGATGATGTCTTCGGCCGGCACGCCTTGGGCGGCTACAAAGTTATTGACGGTAGTGTTGAGTACCATCACCTTGCGAGCAGTCTTGAATATAAACCGGCCGCTTGTCTTATAGACGATGTGCTGCAATAGCGTCACCGCTTTGCTGGGGTGCGGGATGAGCGCGACGTGTTGGGTCAGGACCAGCGGTTTGCGCAATATGCGCGCCCACAGCGTGACAGCCAGCGACGGCAGGTAAAAGGCGTCGTGGGCGTGGACGATGTCGGCCCGGCGCACCAGCTTAAACGCCTGCCATAGTAAGGCCGGGCTGAATATTGGGAACGGCACGCCGAACTTGCGTTCAAACAAATTCCAGGCGCCAACCCGCTGCACGGTAAAACCGTCGCGCTCTGTACGGCCGCGCCGCGCGCCGCAACTGCTCGTCAGTACGGTTACGGTATGCCCGGCTGCCGCCAAGCCAGTTGCCTGGTTAAGCGCTACGAACTCAATGCCACCAGCGTGTGGTACGAAGTAGTGCGTAGCGGCTAAGATGTTCATGCTTCTTCCGGCAACTCTGATTCGGATAACATTGTTGTTTGGCTGCGCGGAACGCGGCTGATCTGCAAGCGCTTGCGCACTAACTGCATGATGTTGCCCAGCCCGTCACTAATAGTGTTGAGTTTTTCTTCGCCGGCGCGGGCCCGGTACGTGATTGGCAATTCAATGCATTTGAAACCTTTAAAGTAGGCCTCGATCTTAAGTTCTTGCGAGAATGGCATGCCGGAAGAACGGACATCCAAGTCCTGCCAGATAGATCGTTTAAAAATCCACATACCTGATTGTGAGTCTTTGAACGGCCAGTTGTAGAGCACGCGGGTAGCGACCGTCAGCAGCCAGTTGCCAAAGACGTGCGAACGGCTCATGGCTGCCGGGTTGAGCGAACTCAGGCGATCAGTGTTAATGAAGTCCAAGTCCTCGGCTTCCATTTGTTTAAGTACGCTTGGCAGGATGTCAAACGGGTATGTCAGGTCGGCATCGCCGGTAGCGATAATGTCGCCGCTGGCGTTGGCGAAGCCCGCTTTGTAGGCGTTGCCGTAGCCGCGGACCGGCTGGATGATAACCCGGGCGCGGTGGCTGCGGGCGATGTGTGGTGTTTTGTCCGTTGAGCCGTTGTCGATAACGAGTACTTCGACTTCGTAGCCCATTTTATTAAGTTCGGTTATCGGGATCTCTTTTAAGACGGAGCCGATGCCCTTCTCTTCGTTTAATGCCGGTATGACGATGGATATTGTTTTCATGCGCTCTTTCTTGTCGTCCAATACGTTATTGATTGCTGATCATTACCGTTTTTTATAACGATGGTAATGCGGATGCGGGGGCCTAAATCGGCGAGGTTGACGGTATTGTCGATACGATGGGCTGTATTGGGGGCGGCTTCAAAAACACCTTCGCCTAACGAAACAACACCAGCTGGCGTGTCGGCAAAGATGATGTACGAATAATTTTGGGCTGCCGTGTAATGATTGCTTACAGTGAACGATACAGCCTGTTGCTGGCCGGGGGTGTACGTGTGCGGCAGTGTGTTTGGATTAGTAAAATAGATTTCACTGAATTGCTCGGCCTGCGGCAACATTTTCCAGCTACGCAGCTGGGCGGCGGCGTGCGGAGCACCTGCTACGGCGCCAATACCCAACGCCAGAACCAACAGTAAACATACAACATAGCGTTTTAATCTGTTGGAGCGAGCCTTGTGGGCGCGCATATGTGTGTTGGGTTGCACCTGTTACGCCTATCTTCTAAATTAGGTGCATTGTACAATATTTTTACATAAAAAGCTAGTATATTTCGTAAGTATATTATCTGGCTGGAGTAGTTACTGTAGGATGACGTTTAATATATTGCCAGCCAAGCCGCTGCCCCCGCTCGCACCACTACCTACCCCTGTGCCGCCCGCTCCGCCGGCCACGGCCGTTGTGGCGGTGTTAATCCAAGGATTAATGGTGTACATAAAGATGGCTCCGCCGCCCCCGCCTCCGCCCCCGCCGCAGTTGCCGGTTGTGGGCGTAAAGCCGCTGCCGCCGACGGCAGTCAGCAGGCCGTTATTGACCATGGTGCGGGCAAAGACAGCGATCAAGGCTCCCCCGGAACCGCCCGCGCCACCCTTATTGGCGCCGTCACCGCCCCCGCCCGAGCCGCCGGACCCGCCGTTAATGCTGGACACGACGTTGTTGTAGCCGATAGCTCCCACCGCAATTGCTTGGCAGTTTTTAAGCAGCCAGGTACTGGCGTTTTTGGGGCTTTGGGCGGTACCGCCGGCGCCCGAAGTCCCTGCCCCGCCCGCTCCGCCGGCGCCCACGCCAAATCCACCCGGTCCGCCATTGCTGCCGATAGTTGTCTGCCCGTTGCCTCCAGCCAGGCCCCCGCCCAGCGACTGCGATATGGTGCCGCCAGTCGCCGTGGTGCCGGTGGCGTTAATGCCATTGGCGTCAATCGTGCCGTTGTTGGTGAGCGTACTGGTGCAGTATATCTTGCAGCCGCTGCATTTAAGGATAATGCCGCTGTTAATGGTCAGTGTCGTGCAATCGGCGTCGCGTGTCATGGTGTAGGTGCTACCGGCGAGAGTGGCAAACGGCACACTGGCCGCGCCATCCAGCACCCGGGCGCCATCGCTGGCGTCGCCAAATATGCCGGTCGAAAACGTGCCAGCCGGGCTGTTGGAATTCACCCATTTGCCGCTGGCCGCCACATACTGCAATACCTGGCCGTCCTGCGGCGCCGCCACGCCAACGTCGGGCAGGTATTGCAGCCCGACCGCGGGATTAGCCTGGGCTCCGTTAACATATATAAGATTGTTGCCGACGATTGAGCCGGTAGCAATAGCCGCACCGCCGGCGAATGTCGGCTGCCAGGTATGGCTCAAGCGGATAGTGTTGTTGGTGCAGCTGACGCTCACGCGCAAGGCGTTGGTTTGTTGCCCGACCAATTGGCCGTTCTGGTAGCCCTGGAACGATGTGTAGTCCAGCGTGCAATAAGTCGCCGCGCTCATCTCGACGCCGGCATATTGCGTGGGCGTGTTGCCAGTGCCAAAGTTGTTGCTGTCGCTAATGCATCCGGACATAATTACCGAATTACAGCTCGCCAACAAAAAACCCTGGGCGTAATTGTTCTGGGCGATACAGCCGTTGAGCGTTATACAGGCGTAGTTGTTCATAATTTTAAACCCGGCGCCCCGCCCCAGGTTGGTGCGCCCGGAGCCGTATGATTTGCAAGCGGTCAGCATAATATTGTTGTGGTACAGCAAAAAGCCTTCCAGGCCGGCCGCTTCGGAAGTGCAGTCGGTCAGGAACGAGTCAAACGACGGATTGAAGTTGTTGCCGCCGGACTGGGTGATGTAGACGTTGGTGACACGGTTTTCACTGCGGCCGGTGGCGTAGTAGCCATTATCGCGGGCATTGATGATGCGCACGTTTTTGACCAGCTGCCGGCAATCGAACCACTGATCGTGGGTGGCCTGGGAAAAAAGCGGGAAAGAGGTAAAGAAAATGCCGTGCGATGTACTGGTCTGGTTGCCTTTGTTACCGTCGATAGTTATATCCATAACGGCCGTAAACTGTCCGTTGCCGACAATGCCGTCAGGGCTGACAAAGTTGGTGATGACCGACCGGTTGGCGCCGTTCTTTAAGTACACGCGTGAGCTTTTCATGCCGGCGCCCACCAGCCAGACGTTGCTTTGCAATGTTAAACCGGTAACCACCATGGTACCGGGCGGCACGTAGACCCGGCCGCCGCCATTAACCGAGGCGGCATCAATGGCATTCTGCGCGGCGCT
>DASYJQ010000120.1:0-2624 GCA_035996265.1 Saccharimonadales bacterium (SeqCode) | reverse complement strand
TACCACATCACCTTTGAATGGCGCTTGGCAATTTACGACTGAAAATCTGACGAACACCACGCATAACTACACCGCGACGGTAACTGACTATCTCGGAAATATTAGCAATACGTCGCTTACCGTTAGCAATGCAATTAACTCTGCCCCGGTTGTTACGGCGATAAACGAAAATCCACCGTTTGGAACGGTAAGTATCGGTAAAACAGTCTCCCTTACATTGACATTCAGCAATCTGGTGAATGTGGGGGGGGCGCCGACATTGTCTCTCAATGATGGCGGCACAGCAACTTATACATCTGGCTCTGGCACCAATATTTTGACTTTTACCTATACGGTCGGTACCGGGCAAAATACATCGGCGCTGGCAATTACGGCTGTCAATTTGCCAAACGGGGCGTCCATAAATGATGCGATCGGTAGTGCAGCCTCCGTAGTGCTTAATGGTCTCACCCAGAACGGTCCGCAAATCGACACCAACACACCTATAATTATTAGCGACGTCGTTAATGCGAATGCTGTCACCTTGAATGGTACAGCAAAAGCAAACAGTACGATCACGGTGTTCGATGGCGGAACTCAACTCGGAACGGCCACTGTGAACAGTAGCGGATTTTGGTCCACCACCACTGGTATCCTGACGACCGGCACCCACTCTTTTACAGCTATGGCATCGGATACGCTGGGAAATACCTACACAACTGTCGCGCCGTTTAGTCAGGCGATTAATGTCGCACCTAAGTTGACAGCCATTACCGATCTTGCTGCAGGCAACGATCTGACGGTTGGCAAGACAGTCACAATGGCGTTGACCTTCAGTAATTTGGTAACAGTGACTGGCACGCCGACGCTGACTCTCAATGATGGTGGTACCGCAACCTTTATCGGAGGGTCGGGCACCAATACCTTGACCTTTACTTATACTGTCGCCATGGGGGACAATGCCTCAGCCCTGGCTGTGACGTCATTCAATTTACCAGGCGGGGCGACCATTAAGGATGCGGGCGGCACCGCGGCGACATTATTGCTCACAGGATTGACCCAGAATGGCCCGCAAATTGATACGTACGCGCCAATAGCCCCAACAATTACCAACAGCAATTCGAACGCCAACAGTGTTGTTCTCAATGGCACTGCCGAAGCTGGAAGTACTGTGTCAATTTATGACAAGCTAGCGGAGCCAGGCATTTCTCCACTACCTCTCAGTCCTTCACTCTTAGGTACAGTTATTGCGAACAGCAGCGGAAACTGGAGCTTCACGACCGGCACACTGGCAGATGGTGTCCACAATTTGACCGCGATCGCAACAGATGCCGCAGGGAATAATAGCGCTGCTTCATCCAGCTACTCTCAGCCGATCAATGTTACGGCATTAGTAGGGATAACGGAAAGCCCAGCAAACACTGTTCTGGCACCAGGCCAGACAGCGACCCTAGCCTTTACCTTTAATAACCCGGTAACGGTAACAGGCACGCCGCCCTCGTTATTTATGAGCGATAATGTTTGGCCAGGGGCTGTCTATTCTAGCGGGTCGGGTACGAATGTTCTCATTTTCACTTATACAATCCCAGCTGAGAATTTTTCAGGACCACTGACGATACAACAATTCACGGATACTCTGGGGGCCATTACCGATGTGAGTGGGAGTCCGGTACTGAATATTTCCGCCTTTATCTCGCAGATGAATTGGAATAATGCGCCAAAATTTGCACCGGGCATTTTAAGTGTCAGTGATGTTCTAAACGCCAATAATTCCATAACCTTTACCGGCACGGCGCCTGCAAACACTCAGGTGCAAATTCACGATATTACTGGTTTCACAACTTTATACGGCACGGTTACCTCGAACGCCTCGGGAGCCTGGAGCTTTACGACTAGCGCCTTTCCCCAAGGTACATATGGTTTTACAGTTGTCGCGGGCCAACTCTCCTCAAAAATCTATCAAGCTGTTCAAACTGCTACCACGGCTACCGCCATCCAATCATCTGTTAACACCGCGACCATCGGTACACCGGTGCTCTTGACGCTGTCGATGAGTAACGTCGTGAATGTCACGGGTAATCCTACCCTAACTCTGAATGATGGCGGCACCGCAACCTATCTCAGTGGATCGGGCACCAAATCATTGGTGTTCAGTTACATAGTCGCGGCCGGTCAAAATACTCCCACATACTTACAGCTGCCGCCAGGTGGATTAGCGGTTACATCGATCAATCTGCCGAATGGCGCAACAATGCTCGATGGAGCCAGTAGCGCCGTAAGTCTATCGGTAAGCAGTCTCACTATTCCGAGCATGTTGGTAGATACAACATCCCCGATTGCTCCCGGTATCACCAGTGGCGCGGGGACGAGCATAGATTCGAGCAATCTGAATATTGTGGTCGATTCAACCACAACAGGTGTATCTACGATTTCGACCACGACACCCGGGACCTTTAAAGCGGGCGCCGTTATCAATATTTCCTTAACTTACTCGGAAATTGTTGTCGTTACCGGAACACCCACAATCACACTTAATGATGGCGGAACGGCGACCTATGTGAGCGGCTCTGGCACAACGAAACTTGTCTTCAATTATACAGTCGTCGCCGGACAAAATGCGTCCGCGCTCGCGCTCAATACGATTA
>DASYJQ010000119.1:0-2938 GCA_035996265.1 Saccharimonadales bacterium (SeqCode) | reverse complement strand
CGAACGGCATCGTCGCGGCCTTCCCAACAACTAACAAAGGGGGGCTGCAAATGCAGCCCCAGCTATACTTAATTTATGCCCCAGTGCGAAACTGGTAAACGAGCCATCTTGCCAGAGTCTCTGCATCTTTCGGAGATTCTACAAGGTGGTGTCGCGTAAACGGCGTGAGAGTTCGAATCTATTTCGGGGCACCATTAACTCTAGGCCCCGCTACTTACGCTACCAAATAATATAAAAGCCCGTTCCGGCGTTTGGCGCTGGCCGTATCGTACATGGCGATAATCGTCGCAACCTCGGCCAGGATAATAACTATCACTACCTAGTTGATAACCGAACTGGCAGCTGTTCACGTTAGGAACTCTCCTTGTAGCCGTCCAACAAGTGCTTATATGTTTCCGTGTTCATACTATTCAAGAATAGGCACTATGGTAACCAAGCAATCTTAGATATAGTTACACTATGAAAACAATCAACCGCGAGATTGTCGGCGCTTTTATTCTCTCAAATGACCAACACGTTCTGCTCGGCAAAAGCCGCAAAAGCGGTGTATACCAGGGCGTGTGGGTCGTACCCGGCGGCATCGAACCGGGCGAAACTCACGAAGAAGCAATGAAGCGCGAAACGTGGGAAGAGGTTGGTCTCGATACTGCACCAGCCGTCGTCACCGCCTTACTAGACGACGTCCTGGAAGGCGAGAGCGAAAAAACCATACAGGGCGAAAACGTTCTGGTCAAAATGCGCTTTCATGACTTTTTGGTGGAGTTCCCTTTGCCAGCCTCCGAAATCGCCTTTGACCTGCAAGAAGAATTGGCCGAAGCCGCATGGATACTGCTAGACACCCTGAGCGCTGACATGCTTGCTCCCGGCGTGGCGTACCGCCTGCGCCAACTTGGCTATATTCAATAAGGCAGCGATTTTGCACCTAAGTTTGCTACCGTAAGATAGCCAGAGGGCAATATATTGACATATAAGCTATATTAATGTTATAATATGCCAATGATTCAGAGTTTGAAAGACATGCTCGGTGAATGGAATGGCCGCTACAACGAGCGCGCCAAGCTCCAGCACGCCTATATTGTTGCTTGCGTTGCCGGTATTGTTATCGCCGGTTTAGTCGGTTTGCTCAACTATGACGCCAGCCGCGCTATTCTGCGCATTTGTTTTGCCGGCCTTGGTATCGTCGTCGTGAATGCCATTGCCTGGGCGCTGTTATTCAGCTTCGTCACCAACAAACTGCCCAAAGCTACCGCCAAAAACGGCGCCGCCAAAAAATAACACTCGTTTATCGTACCGATAGGCTGCTTCCACCCGGAGCGGCCTATTTTTATGCCTGATCGTTAGAGCGAGTTGCGGATGCTAGCGGCTATGGCCGCTTGGCCGGCTGCCGTCGGGTGATATGGTTGCGGCGCGCTTAGGCCTTGGACCCACGGGTCAGCCGTGCACAGTTCATGGCCGGCAAAACTGATCGGAACAAAGTCGGTGAACGAAAACCACTGCGTAACGCTATAAATTGCCTGGTTCAGTTGGGCCGCTTGGGAAATAAGCCATTGCGTTTCCGATGCCGTCAGGCCTTGTGTATCGGCACAGGTGGCCGTCGTTGACAGCGGCGTGAAGTAGCCCGTGACGATGATCTTCGGCGGGTGATAATTACTCAAACGGTCAATCTTTACAAACGCCCAGAACAGTTCAGTGCGTAGGTACCCGCGGCCAACTGTAGCCGCCCAGTCGCTGGCATTCGTGTCACACTGGGCGACGTAACACAGATGGACGATATCATTCCAATGCAGGTCGTTAGCGCCGACCGTCAACGTTATGACGTCCGGCGTGCCATTGGCAAACGCCGCGTCAATTTGTGGTGATAGATCGGTGCCCTGCACGTCCTGGGAAGTATACAAATCACTGGCCTGGGCGCCACTACAGGCGACTTGCCTCAAGTTCATACCGAGTTGGGCAGCCAACACCCGGGGGTACGCCTGGGTCGTACGGCCACACAGTAGGTCTTCTTCCGTCGGATTCGTCAAGGGAGTTAAACCGACGCCAGCGGCCACTGAGTCACCGAGGGCCACATATGCCTTGCCCGTATAGCCGGCGATCGTATTACTGCCCTTCACTGGTGCAGCAAATGCTGCCGCTGGTGCCAAACCAATAAGACCCGCCGTTACTAATCCAACTGCCGCCCTGAGAATTCGTTGAAGTCTTTTCATATGATTAGCATACACCTGTGCGCCGGGCGAACTATCAAAAATATTACACTTATTCTGGCGTCGGTTTAGCCAGGTTTTCAACAATTATGACGTTCGGAATTTTGTGTAGTTCTGCCGGATTCAGCACAACCTTACTGGAACGATTGCCGCCGCCCATCACGACTTCCGGCTGCTCCATAACGGCGGCATCAATATATATCGGAACGCTCGCCGGCAGGCCAAACGGCGTTACGCCGCCAATCTCCATGCCGGTCATTGCACGGGTCTGTTCGGCGCTGGCAAACGATGCCTTCTTAACGCCCATTTGCTTACAAACGGCTTTGTTGACGTCAAGCCGGCGGGTCGCCAACACAATACAGCAGGCAAAAGGTTTGGGATCGCCTTTGCCGGCAACTAAAATAGCATTCGCCGACTGGGCAAGGGCAAAATTATAATGTTCACAAAAGACGGCAGTATCGGCCAAGGCCGGGTCACAGGCCAGCTCGCGGTGAACGATACCCGCCTGCCCTAGTGCTCGGTGTACTTGCGGTAATAATAATGTCGTCATGCAGTCATCATAACAAATAAGGTCCGGACGTGAATCCGGACCTTATTGACTGACCGCTTAGAAACTACTGGCTATTTGCCTAACACAGTGTCTATAGCTAGTATTTTCTTATTAGCAGTTTTGAGGAACTCAAATGCTAACCCACTCTTGGTTTTCATGGTGGTTACCCTTGTTTATATTTTTGTTT
>DASYJQ010000118.1:0-6248 GCA_035996265.1 Saccharimonadales bacterium (SeqCode) | reverse complement strand
AGTCGGCTTATCCAGTGCCCCCAATAAACTCAGGAGCGTACTTTTGCCGCTGCCGCTTCTACCGATAATCGAAGCGAACTGGCCCTCCGGCACGGTAAAGCTGACATTATTAACGGCATTGACGGTAATGTCTCCAGATTTAAATGATCGTTTTACATTAATGACTTTCAACATATTGGATATCCTTTCGGGACCTATTCGGTCCGCATTACTTCCGCGGGGCGGACTTTGGCAATGAAGAATGAAGCGAGCGCGCTGGCAATAATAGCGATCAGGATAGCCACGCCTAAGCCGTACAGGATGATGTCCCAACCGACGTTAGCGGTAACGTTCGTAATATTGCGGCCGACTGCGTTAAAACCGCGGCCGGCGGTCCGCAGACCTGGTCCAGCTATCATCGTCTGCCCTGAGTTGCTGCTGGCATTGTTAACAAGCATTTTGGTAATCGGGCTGCCGGCTACAACACCCAGTGCTATGCCGATAATTGCACCCAACACCGTCAGTGTTACGGCTTCGCTGGCAAACTGGCCCATAACCGTCACGTTCGAAGCGCCGATGGCCTTCAGTACGCCAATCTCGCGGCGGCGTTCGCGGACGATCATGATCATCGTCAGCAGGATGATAACCACCCCGGCCGTAACAGCGCCGATCAAACTATACAGTGAAATACTCTGAATGTTTTCCAGCGGTGCGACTGCTTCTTTAGCCTGGGCGGCTTCGTTAGTGACATCGGCCTTATCGCCAAGAGATTTAGTAGCGCTGGATGTGACGGCATCGATGTTCGTAACCGAGTCAACATGTATAACTGCGCTGGTTATGGCGTCGGCTTGGCTAGTCAGCGTTTGCACTGCTTTAAGCGGCATCAGCACCTGATTGTTGGCGAAGTTATTGCCGGCATCAAAGATACCAACTACGGTAACTGTCTTACTGTATGCCGTAAACGTTGAACCGACCTTCAGGTTGTTTTTGGTAGCCAGGCTGGCACCGATAACTGCACTGTTGTCGCTGCTGCTCGTGCCGAAAACTTTGCCGCTCTTGAGCGTAAACGTACCGCCGCCCTGCGTGGCTGAGAGTTGGGTTGGCGCATTGGTGCCTACCAGTGTTATCGGCGGCGTAAATGAACGTATAGCGCCATCAGCGCTTTGACTGCCGCCGACGGCAACATTATCGCCCTTAATTACGACGCCATTGTTCGCCGCGAAACGTTTGCCGAGGTCGCCGGCATCTATTGCTGACTGCAGCGTACTGTTGCTCGTTGTCAGACGATCGCTCAAGCTTTGGTCAACCGATGTAACATGGCTGATCTTAGTGAGGCTGGCGATGTCTGCGGCCTTCAAGGCGTTCCCGCCGCCTTCAAAACCACGCACGCCGGCCGGTGATACATTCACCGTATTGCCAACAGAAGCCTTGACGCTGGCAATCTTGGTAGTGACCGCTTGCCGGGCAACCAGCATGGCTAACGCCATACCAATACTTAAGCCGAGTATTACGACAATCGAAAACGTCCGGATCTGGTTCCGGAAGGCATTCCGAATGCCGCGAGTAACTACATTCATAGTTTTTCCTTATGTTACCTTTATATGTCCACGGTAACAAAGCAACCTTTAAAGATTGCTTAAAGCGCTAGGCTAACGGAACAGTAAAGGTAAATGTCGCCCCGCTGCCTTCGATGCTGCTGGCCGAGATGTCGCCGCCGTACTGTTCAACAATCTTTTTAGCCAGTGCTAAGCCGATGCCGTAACCGTCGGTCTTTTTTTTACTGCGTGATTGGTCGGCCCGGTAAAAACGGTCGAATACATGCGGCAGGTCAGTGGCAGCGATGCCCTGGCCGGCATCGCGGACCTGTATGTAACCGTACCTGCCTTGCCGCCCGCCATCCACTTGGATGGTAGTTTTTGGCGCGCTGTATTTAATGGCATTGTCCAGCAAGATAACCAGCACCTGCACCAGCGCCGGCTTCTCCCCCAACACTCGTAAAGCCGGTACGGTATCCTGTACGGCGATGCGCTTGGCTTGAGCCGGTGCAACCACGGCGTTCATGGCCTCGGAGGCCACTGTTTGCAACGAAACAGCAGTCGTATGCGGCGAATGACCGTCCTGCCGCGCAAGCCGTAGCAGGCCGTCGGTCAGATTTTTAAGCTTGACCACTTCTTCGACGTTATTTTGTAGCAGTTCTTTAGCTTCGGCAGTCGTTATTTTGGGCCGGCGCAAGGCGACTTCATTGGTCGTTTGCAGGGCGGTCAGCGGCGTTCGCAGTTCGTGCGAGGCATCGCTGACAAACTGCGCCTGGGCCTCCATGTTGGCTTCGATCGGCTCCAGCGTACGGCGGGCCAGACTGTAGCTCAGCACGCTGGCGCCAGCCAACGTCAGCACGTTCAGTATAACCAAGCGTTGTAACAGCGCCTGGCGGCCCTCGATAATCCGGTCTTGAAAAAAGGTATCCGAACTCGCCGCCGTTCCCCCGTGAATTTCGCCGTCTTGCGTGTTAAACCGCCGCACCGTAAACGTGCCAGGGGGCGGTACCTGCGCGCTTAAGGCATTCGATGAGGCGTTATAAAAGACGATGCTAAAACCAATACTCATCAGCATAATAATAGCCAGATAGGAGCCGGCCAGACGGCCGCTGGTGGACAGGACAAACTTCTGCATGTTAGGAATATTCATACTATGATTCAATCTTATACCCAAACCCGCGCACGGTGCGGATCAGGTTCGGGCCGGCAAACGGCTTGTCAATCTTGGCCCGCAAGTAGGTGATAAACACTTCGACGTTGTTCGGTAAAATATCGGCGTCAAAATCCCAGACATGGGTGATGATATTATTCTTGCTCAGTACCTTGCCGCTGTTGCGCAGCAGGTATTCCAGGATAGCATATTCTTTAGTAGATAGCGCCACTGCTTGCCCGCCCCGCTTTACTTCGTGCGTTGCCGGGTCAAGTACCAGGTCGCCGGCTTGGAGTTGGTCGGCCACCGCCCCCTGCGGGCGGCGCAGCAAGGCCCGCATGCGCGCCAGCAGCACTTCGAACGAAAACGGCTTGGCCAGATAATCGTCGGCCCCGGTGTCCAGGCCTTGGATAACGTCTTGGTTCTGGTCTTTCGCGGTCAACATCAGGATCGGGGTGTGGCAGCCTTCCTGGCGTAACTGGCGGCAGACTTCAAAGCCGTCGATGCCAGGCATCATAACATCCAAAATTATCAGGTCGTATTCCTCACTCAATGCCGCGCCAAGGCCCTCGTCGCCATCATAGGCCAGGTCAACGGCATACGATTCCTGTTCCAAGCCTTCTTTGATTGCCCGGGCAATACGCTGTTCATCCTCGACGATAAGTACTCTCATAGGCCTTACTATAGAGGTACAAGCTTAAAGTCCTCTTAAAGTAGGGGCATTACGTTTTACATAGCTACAAGAATTTTTTAGAGAATGTCTCGATAGCCCGTAAGACCGGCAGCATGTTTTTGCCTTTTTCGGTTAGGACATATAGAACCGACAGTTGGTCGACCGTTTGCTTTTGCTGCGCTATCAGGCCGAGCTGTTCAAGTTTTTTGAGCCTATTAGTGAGCGTAGTGGGGCTGATATTGTCAAGATTACGCTGGAGTTCATTAAAGCGGCGTTCAGCCTCAGACAACACGCCAATAATAGCTAACGTCCAAGTGTCGCCAAAAACCTTGAGTCCTTGCTGCATGCTCTCTTGTTCGTCGGCTATGTGTCCGGATTGGTTCATATAAATCTTCTTTACAACTACAGATTCTGTAGTACTATGAGTATGCGCTACTAATTCTGTAGCACTAATTATAGCTTTTCACGTATCTATTAGCAACATACCGTAACCGCTCACCTCCAGCGAAGGAGTTCATTTTGTCTGAAATTATTCTCGCAACCGCCAACACCCACTTTGGCCGTATGACCCGGTCAGTTGACGGCCTGCAACCAATCGCCCACGCCGACATACTAACGTTGCAAGAGCAGCGCGATCCTGAAGCCGATAAGTTACAGGTACAACTGGATAGGAATGATTTTACCCTCGTGCACGCTGCAGGCAGGTATGGCCTGGCAATGGCAATCAGGACTGGCTCCTCATTGGCCGTGGTGCCGGGTTCACAGCGCCAGGAGATGCTAAAAGGCATGAATGGCGTCGAGCGCAGGCTCAAAAAGCGCGGTTCAAGGCTGGCCGGCAATCTACCGGAACGCGGCATAATTGCAGTACAGTTTATTGCGCCTGAAGGACCGCTATCCATCGCTACCGCCCACCCCTTGCCGCCGCTGCGGCGAAGATCACGAAATACCCAAATCGGCCGCGTCGGCCTGGCCCTTGCCGACCCTTACTACAACGGCAACCTGATTGTGGCCGGCGATTGGAACCACTACCCCGCCGCCCGCCTGGCGGATATTGCCATGCGTCAATCGGCCCAACTTTCGACCGTCGATATTGGCAGCGAGCCAACTTGGGGCTTCCGCGGATTGCACCAGGAATGGGCGGCCAGGGCTGTTAGCATGGTTGCCCACCCCAGCCGCGAAAACCTCAGCAACCGCGGCGAACAGTACCTGGATTCATACGACGGCCAACTCGACGCCGTCCTCTACCGAGGCGACCTGCAATGCACCGGTGCGGAAGTCGTAAGCATTGAATCGGATCATCGGGCTATCGTCGCTACATTTGAATTAGCTCAAGCCCCGTTTTAGTAGGTACCGATAAAACTGCTAAGGCAACCGTGGTTTTACGCGCGAAACGAAAGAATCGCTGTCATCCCTAAGCCTGACTTGGCCAAAAAGGAAAGACCAGTTCAATGTGCGGCGCGCCTTCTTCATCCTGAGTAAGCGCTAAGCTACCACCCGCTTCAACGGCCTGGCGCCGTAAATGGCCCAACTCGGTTGTCTCGTCCTCAAATGCTTCAGGAGATGGGCCTTCGCCGTAGTAGGTAACTCCTAGTTTGGTGCCATCGACTGACTGCTCCCGTCAATGTAATCAAAGCGCATTCTCACATCGGCACCCGGCCTGCGGTTTTACGCATGGCTGCTTTAAGAACACTATCTACCAACGATACAAGATGCGGCCCCACGGTTAGCACCCATAGGGTCAGTATCGATTACTCGGTCGTAGTACGCGCCTAGGTGGTGCGACGCTAAAATAGTGAGCGCTACATGCTCACCTTGCGGTGGCCACGGCTCCGGAGAGGCCCGACATCCTAATCAATATACGCATACTAACCTTCATTGACTAATATAAAATTTATGTTTAAATGTACTAGCATGGACGTAACCGAAAAATTGCTTAGCGAGGCAGGCCTACGCGACTTACCGCAAACACTAGGCGAGCTTGGAGGTCGAGCTTTACAATCTGCACTTTTGGATGCGTATGATATCCGGGCTGCCGCGCTTGACCCGGCAGACGTGCTTCGTCAGTATGAGACTAGCGACCTGACTGAGCCGTGCACGTTAGATCAACGTGAAATTATTCGGTTTGAAAACTTTGTGGTTGACACCATACCTGAACAATTTAATTTTGTCGAACTTTCGCCGGTTACGGCACTTGGCTCAAATAGTGTGCTTGCAAGTGTCAGCCAAAAAAATGTCCTAGGCACTACCCGTAACACAGAGGTCGTAGCAGATGGAGTTACCGTTCTAACACTTGAGGCTGCAAAGCGCCAAAGGAGCGTCTCACACGAATCGACCGCCATGCACCTAGGGACGTTACACCGCGAAACGCGTACACAACAACATGAGCATCCCGGATTTACGTCGCACTTCCACGCCCTGAGTCTTATAAGCAATGAACGCACAAGCCAGCCGGATGATTTTAAAGGTCGCTCATTTGCCGAGCATACCAGCGCGTATCTCGATGTCATAAAAGGCGCTTCAGCCGTGGGGTATGAAGCGCGGGGAATCTCTGTTGCCCTTTCGAATATCCGTGTACTCGAACTAATAATGAAGAATCAAGGCCTAGATAAAGACGCTATTATGCGCCGTACGCAAACCCCCGGCTTCGATGCCTTCCGAGAATGCAATATAGCGCTACCGAGCCACATTGAGCCGGAAGAGCTACCCACACTGCTCGCCTCCCTTCAGCCTGAACTTAGTTACTTAGCGCGGACACTGGCGTATACGGGCAGAATATTTGAGCCGACCATCGAAAGCATCCGCACCGTTTATGGATCTGAGGTGCACACCTACTTCGATTTAAGCCGGCACGCCGGCATTGGGTATTACCAAGACGCAGCCGTAAAAATCTCTGCGGAAACACCGCGCGGCG
>DASYJQ010000117.1:0-4973 GCA_035996265.1 Saccharimonadales bacterium (SeqCode) | reverse complement strand
TAGCTCCAAATGAGGAATTCCTGGTAGGTCAGGATAGAACCATTCGCGTCTTTAGCTTTGGGCGGCCCTTGAGTGTTGAACGCCAGCAAGACCTTGAACGTTTCGTGGACATTGCCACCCAGTTTATGGGCGACCGGGTATATGATTTTATATCCGACGTAGTAATCGGGGAGTTTGCCAACAATACATCTCATAAGGATGCGAAAAAGGACGAAGATGAGTTCGCGGGCTTCGCCTTCCCGGGCAACGGCGTAGTGCTGGTGAACTCCAGTATCTTGCGCGACGACGCGCCAGTCGATAAAGGTGCTGAAGGCAGTCTCTTCTTGCAAACATTACTGCATGAATTCGGCGGACACTTACTGCACGGGGACATCCGCAATGACCCACAGGCACGCGAAGACCTAGAAGAGTTTGCCGCGGCTGTCGGCTGGAGAATGGAAGAAATGCGCGAAAACGGTCATGACTGGACCGCAAAAGGCGCCGACAACAAACCATATGCTCCCTTCTATGCCACGCCGCACACCATTTTTATGCCGGCCGGTGGATCGCCGACTGAATATGGCACCGCGAACCCTATGGAAACGGCTGGCGAAACGAGCAAGCACATGATGCTGGGCAGCAAGGTAATGGACATGATGACAGAAACCGACAGCGCATGGTTTGCCTATTTGCAAAAACGCCTGCTAAAGCCTGGCGAAGTTATGGGAGACCAGCCAATTGCTACGCCACTTGAGCGTAAGCCTATAACTATCACCCGCTACACCGGCACCGACATACGATATCCTCAATCTGAACCGCTAAGCATAAGCACTTTATAAGAAGTGCTTATTGTTTTAGGTATACTTGATAGTAATAATGTTTAGCTTATACATCTCATTAGCTCTCCTGGGCTTGTCCGCGGTAGACCCCGTCGGCATAGGCGTCATGCCCGTTCTTTTAATGCAAAAGCATCCTTATAGGCGCGCTTTCGTATTCCTAGGCGGCAGCTTCGTATCGTTAATGGTTTTCGGAGTGTTGTTCGCCAAAGGCTTAGGAACGGTCACTATAATATTTGAACAAAGTCACTCGTGGCTGGTGCCGAGCGCCGAAGTGCTTGGCGGAGTCACGCTGCTAGTCATTGCTGTCATAGCATACGTGCAGTTAAGAACTGGAAAGATTTCTGTCACGCCTTCTAAAAGGACACAGCGATGGCTACGGCTAGGGAACTGGCAACTGTTCACGTTAGGAGCTCTCCTTGTAGCCGTCCAATCAATAATTGATGTCGTGTTTGTGATTGCGATGGTTCGTGTCGGCCAGCTTAGACTGTCTAGCCTAACGCTTATTAGCGCTGTTGCGACGTACGCAATAACAGCGTTGGTTCTCCAGATAGTTGTTGTCGGCGCATTTAAGACCGCGCCCACCCCGCAAAAGATTCAGACGCTCGATGCAATACGCAAAGTACTTATTAAGTATTCCAACCAAGCCTTGATTGTCGTCAGCACGATTCTAGGTCTCGTGTTGCTCGCACTTGCCCTAATAAGGTAGGTCTTGGGCGTTAGAGGCTTTTGTTTGGTATGGGAGCTCTCTTGGCTGGACCTGTGTATACTGAGGGTATGAATAAGCAACAGCGGTTAGTGCTTATCGTCAGCATCCTGGCGTCGTTTGTGGCGTTTTTGGACGGGTCGGTAATTAATGTGGCGCTGCCGGCTATCGCCAGAGAATTGGGCGGCGGGTTAGTCGCTCAGCAATGGGTTGTCGACGCCTATCTTTTGACGCTCGGTTCGTTTATATTGATCGCCGGATCGTTGTCGGACCTATTTGGCCGTAAAAAAGTATTGGCTGCCGGTTTGGTAGGTTTTGGCATCGCGTCCGTACTGTGTGCGGTAGCGCCAACGAGCACATTTTTGATTGTAGCGCGGGCGCTCCAAGGTGTCGCCGGAGCACTCCTCGTACCTAGTTCATTAGCACTTATTATTGCTACTTTTTCGGGTCCGGGACAAGGTAAAGCTATCGGGACCTGGACGGCGTGGACCGGTATTGCCTTCGTAGTCGGCCCCTTACTAGGCGGCTTTTTAGTTGATGTATCGTCATGGCGGCTCGTGTTCGCTATCAACATAATACCCATTGCGATCACGTTATGGCTGATGCGATTGTTGCGTCAGCCGGAAGTTCGTAAGCACGCCCACGTCGATGTTGTTGGTGCGATTCTCTGTGCGTTAGGGCTGGCTGGCCCGGTATATGCGCTAATCGAGCAGCCCCACTTCGGTTGGTCCAGTCCGTTCGTCTATGTGCCACTGGTTTCCGGGGTAGCAGCGCTCGTCTACTTTTTGTGGCACGAACATCGTACAGCGTATCCGATGTTGCCGCTTGCGTTGTTTGGTGTGCGTAATTTTAGTGTCGGCAATATTGCAACCGTTGCCATTTACGCCGGCCTGTCAGTGGCCACCTTTTTGATAGCTGTGTTTATCCAGCAGGTGGGTGGGTATTCTGCGCTGGGCGCTGGGCTGGCATTGCTGCCGATTACGGGCGTTATGTTTATATTGGCGCCGCGTTTTGGCGCGTTGGCTGGCAAGTACGGGCCACGGTTCTTTATGGCGGTCGGGCCGATTGTTGGCGGTACGGGTTTTTTGTTGATGTTGCGAGTCGATCAAACAGTTGCATATTGGACACGTCTATTGCCCGGCGTTTTAGTGTTCGCTCTGGGCCTGGCAATGACTGTTGCGCCACTCACGACAGCAATCCTAGGTTCAATTGATAAAGGTCATGCCGGAATTGGTTCGGCGGTCAATAACGCTGTTTCCCGGATTGCCGGTTTGCTGGCAATTGCTGGCGTGGGCGTGGTTACCGGCGCCAACCTCAATGTTGCCGGTTTCCACCGCGGCCTTATAATGACGGCTGGTCTGCTTATAGCAGGCGGTGTCATTTCAGCCATAGGCATTCAGAATCAGAACCGTGCTTTGAAATAGCCATGTGTATTGTGCGACATATGTGTAGCGTCGCCACATGGAGTGCAGCATGTAAAAAATATCGCTGACCGTCAGTTGCGTTTAAATTTATAGTACTCAATTAATGTACTAAGGAGCAGATTATGGCGCAGCGTAATAGTTCAGATATATTCAATCGGCTCACCAGCACAGTATCGCAAGTTTTGGGCAGGGCATGGGTGTTTGTGACGGCACTCGTTGTACTAGTGCTATGGGGCACAAGTGGTCCGCTACTTGGCTTTTCTGATACCTGGCAACTGATCATTAACACAAGTACCACAATCATTACTTTCCTGATGGTGTTTATCATTCAAAATACTCAGAATCGCGACAATATGGCCATGAACATTAAGCTCGACGCCATCATGAAAAAGATAGGTGTAACTAACAAAAACTACCTAGATGCGGAAGACGAAAGCGACAAGCAACTAGAGAAAGATAAAAAAGTTATTCAACGTGGTAAGCGAGGGCGTATGCGTAAATAGGATGAATACATTTTTTATTTTACGTCCATGACACACGGTTTGCGACCCTTATGATTCAAGGTATTTTCAGGTCAACGTAATCTGTTATAATACGCTCTAGTCTGTTGTGTGCCACCTTAGCTCAGTTGGCTAGAGCACCGCTTTCGTAAAGCGGGGGTCTGGGGTTCGAATCCCCAAGGTGGCTCCATAGGCCTTCAGCGAGTATCGTATAGTGGTTAATATGCAACCTTCCCAAGGTTGAGAGGAGAGTTCGATTCTCTCTACCCGCACCAATTTTCATCGACCTGTCAAAAAAATGCCCAAGGGCTTACAATGAGAACTATAGATATGATGCCAATACCCAAAAAGTATCTGCACGATAAACTTATACTGCTACTACTGAGCAGTAATATATTCCTGGCATTCGTATGTGCGGCCCTTTTGTTCTTGCGGCTCAACATTGGCCAAGGCGGTGATGGCTACATTGTAGAATACCGTTCCAACTTAGGCATTAGCGCGCTTAAATATGGCAGCATTATGACCATCCTGAGTTTTGTGATGTTTGCTTTGGTGATAGTCATCATGAACATTGTATTGAGCGTTCGTACCTATCACGTGCGCAGGGAACTGTCTGTCGCTGTTTTGGCCGCCGGTGTCATATTACTCGTGCTAACCATTATTGTTAGCAACGCGCTGTTGGCTCTACATTCATGAAAAGCATCGAGATTCCTTACGAGAAGGACCGCCACGGTTGGTACCGATTTTTCGAAATCTTACCCGGCGTTTTGTCTTGGAGCTTACTGGTACTGCCGCTAGCTTTGAGCATTCTTAACGTTACCTTCGCGGCCTTTTTCATACTGTTCTATATTCTTATTTATTTTACCCGCTCCATTGCCGTCGACATTCGTGCCTTAGGCGGATACAAGACAATGCGTGAGCACGGTAAAATTGATTGGAATGAGCTTATAGCCGAGGTCGAAGCCGGCGAAGTCGCCGACCCGCAGGCTAAGCGTCCGAAGTGGCATTACGACAACCTGTTGCGTATGAGTGTCCAACCGCCAGCTGTTAGGCCGGCAGAGATTATCCATGCGGTAATCATTGCTACCTATAATGAAGCGCGCGAGGTCATTGAGCCCACCATCCAGTCAATAATCAATGCTGAATACGACGTCAAAGACAAAGTTATCTTTATATTAGCCTACGAACAGCGTGGCGGCGAGCGTGTTGCCAAACAGTCTGCCGAGCTGATCGAGAAGTACCGCCCGTATTTTCGCGACGTTATGCTTGTCGAACACCCCGATGGGGTGCCCGGTGAAGTGATAGGCAAGGGCAGCAATATTACCTTCGCCGGCCGTAAACTGCAAAAATACGTCGAGGCTAAAGGGCTGGACCCCCTAAAAGTAGTTGTAACCACGCTTGATTCCGATAACCGTCCAGATAAAAAATACCTGTCAGCTTTAAGTTACCTATATTCCGTGTCGCCGGACCCCTTGCGCGCATCGTATCAACCGCTGCCGATGTTCACTAGTAATATCTGGGATGAGCC
>DASYJQ010000116.1:0-6017 GCA_035996265.1 Saccharimonadales bacterium (SeqCode) | reverse complement strand
CTCGAGAAGACCGATTCCCAACAGTTGCTGGCATACCTTACGAAATCCACGGCCACCAACCGCCTCACTAAAGGCCTCCCGGCCAGCGTTGCCGTTGCTCACAAAGTCGGCGTCAATAATGCCAACTGGGCCGAGAGTGATTGCGGCATCGTGTACGTCCCCAAGCGCCCCTACATCATTTGCGTAATGGTCGGGCTGCCCGAAGACCAAGCCGACAAGTTTATCGCCGATGTCTCCAAAATCGTCTACGATTTCGTTAGCCAGCAGTAGTAACTGCTAGTTATTAATTGTGATAGCCGGCATATTGACGGCGGCAGTTATGCTCGACAGCGTCAGTGACGCCGGTAGTACGAGCCCGCCCCCGACGATAGTGCCGACACGTTTAATCATGCCGGCAACCGGCAGTGCCGCAGACGAGACAGAGCCTGTCGTAGCGTTCCAGGTTACCGCAGCGTAGTATTGACCGGGTTCAAGAATGCGGGCTACACCCGTCTGGACTGGGGCAAGCGTTTTGAGACCGACTGCCGTCGTGACACTGCTGCTCCCGGCGTTCAGCACGAGCGTACCGGCTGCGTTGTAAATGCCCACGTCGCCAGCGGCGCCAAGAACGGTGGTTATAACGCTAACACGAAGCTCGTTCACCGTGGTCTGCCCCGAAATATAAAGAGGTGCAATAAGGATAGTTCCGGCTGCGGCTTTCGTAGCCGCAGTTGTTGCCGGGCCGCCTACTGTCGAGAACGTGTCGCCAGTTCCGCTGGTGCAGTTTTTCCAAACACTGTTTTCGAAGCAGCGGAATTTGTTGTTGGCGCTGTTGTAGTATTCACCGCCGTTAACGCCGGTGACGGCCGGGGCGCTGGTCTCGCCAGATATGTTTCTGGAGTCTAGTACTAGCTGTGTGGCCGTTCCGTCGACAGCGCCTAAGGTGATATTCGCGCCGCTGGTAATTACCACGCCGCCGCTGCTGCCTTGGATGGTCAGTATGCCCGATGTTGTCGTTGATAGCGTTAGCGGGCCGCCCGTGACGTTAATGGTCAGGCCGCCGGTAGCCGGGCCGGTGATGGTCCGCGCCGTTGTGCCGCTAAATGTCAGGTTCCCCCCTTGCGTTAGCAAGCCGGTTCCGGTGGTGATAGCGCCGTTATTAGTAGTTTGCAACGATAACGTGTTATTGCCGATGTCCCAGGTAGAAGCTGCTGCGCCGGTCATGTTTAATGCTCCGGCCGAGGTAAGACTTAGGGTGCCGGAAGTCGTCGTCGACAGCGACAGTGGTCCGCTGGCCACAGTAACCGTCAACCCGCCGGTGCCGGGTCCGGTCAGCGTGCGGGCAGTTGTGCCGGAGAATGTTACGTTTCCGCCTTGCGTCAGCGTGCCCGTGCCGGTGGTAATGGCCCCGTTGTTAGTGGTTTGTAGCGACAACGTATTTGCGCCGATGTCCCAGCTTGATGCCGCCCCGCCGGTCAAAGACAATGCTCCGGCCGAGGTGACGCTCAATGTTCCTAAGGTGGTAGTACTCAGCGACAGTGGTCCGCTGGCCACAGTAACCGTCAACCCGCCGGTGCCGGGTCCGGTGATGGTCTGCGCTGCTGCGCCGCTAAAGGTCAGGCCGGCACCGAGCGTTGTTAATCCGCCGCTGACTGTCAGTGTTTTGGTCCCTGTAACCGTCGTGTTGCCGTTAAGCGAAACGCTACCGGCGTTTGTGCCGAACGTGCCTGAACCGCTGAAACTAATGTTCGGGTTACTCGTGGCGTTGCCGACCACGACCGATGTCGCATTCGTACCGCCGATGTTTATCGCCGCCCCGCCGCCGGTATCCAGGCCGAGCGCGTTAGCCCCATTGCTTTTAACGGTTAACGCGCCTGCTGCCGAAGGCTGGATGGTACTGCCAATGGCAACGCCGTTTATCGCCCCGGATGTCACCGTGCCGGCGCCAATGTTCACATTACCACCGGATAATTGTACGAAATTGGAGCTGTCCAAGCCGTCGAGCATATCGGAGTTAAAGGCCTGGGGTGCCGCCGTCAGGCGGACGCGGGGCGTCATTTCGGCGTCGCTGCCGATCTTAACGCCTAGATACAGCGCGTTGGTGTTAAAGTCGACGCTGCCGGGCAGCGTTGTGCCTGTACCCAGGTTTACCTGAAATAGTCCGGCGCTGACTGCGACGGTGGCTTGTGTTTCTTCCCATTTACAGCTGTTGGCGCTACAAGTATTGGCGGCGTCGGCGCTCGGGTCGTTGTATATGCGGAACCGGATGCTGTAGTTCCCGTCGGTGACATTCGTGCCGTCGGTGTTCGTTAGCTTGCCTTGAAAGCTGATAAAGTTGGTAATTGTGGCCGCGGCCCGGTGGGTATTGAACGCTATGCCGCCAATACCGCATAACACGACCAAAGCGACTAGTATAAGCCGCTTCATGCTATATCCCTTCCAATCAAGACGGGGCGTTTAGGGGCCGCCCGGCCCAGGTGCTGGGGTCGCTTTTTAGGCGGGTGGAATATATTGCGCCGCGACACTAGGTACCAACCGGCAGCTGCCGCCGCCAAAACGGCTAATGGCTGCCACCAGGCCACGAATATGAATTGCTTGGCTGTGTGTGCCGCCGCTGAATCGCCGCCCAGCCCGTACGCCACATGTACGCTATAGCTCCCCGGCAACGTTGCACTACCCAGGCGCGTCAGTTTGGCGGTCAGTGTAATGCCGGCCCCGGGCGTGACTGCTAGCGATGCTTCATTCAGCACGCCGCTGGCCAGCAGGTTGCCGCTTGGTGATTGCACCATTACAACGCCGCGCGGGATGGCGATCATGTTGCCGGTATTGCGCAGCGTGACGGTGATAGTTGCGGGTATACGCATAGCCACGCTCGGTCCGGCGATATTCGTCAGGCCAAGGCTGGTTACGGCGCCATCTTGTTTGATGACGGTTAACGGCAGGCGCATGCTGGGCAGCACGCCGATGCCCTGGCCCGGTAAACCACTGTGCGTAACAACCATGTCGACCGGCTGACTGCCGGGCGTGATGTTCGCCGCGTCATTGAGCGTAATAACCTGTTGGTATGTGGCGCCGGCGGCTATCGTCGCGTCAGGGTCATTAAATAGCAGATGGGCGCGAGCGGTGTCTGTTGCGCCGGTATTTTGGCGTGGTTTTTCGAAGGCAAAGTGCAGCGCCATGTCGCTTGAATAATTATTGGTGATATTCACCGTGGCTGTGGCAACCGTACTGCCCTTGGCCAGCTCCAGACGCACAGCGGCAGGCGTCACGGTAATACTTCCCGGGCTTGCAGCCTGAGCCGTAGCCTGCATCGCCGCTCCAGCGAGCAGAACTAACACGCCTGAAAGCAGTAGGCGTTTACCGGCGATAGCCATGGCCTCGTACCTTCTTGGTGCCGCGTACGATTAGCCGTCCCCAGCCGAACACGCCCATAACCAGGATAATAAGAATAACTATCAGCCCGAGCAACAGCGTCCAGGGGATAACCCAAAAGGTGAAGCTGTTGACCAGCGGCACATCACGTTGCCCGTCATTGTATACAATGACCGTTTTGGCGACGTAGCGCCCAATACGCAGGTCGCTGATATGCTTCCAATCCCAGCTGAGCGAGCGCTTGCCGTTGGCATCCGTCTTGTAGCTAGGGAACCCGTCGTTCCAGGACAGTTTAAATTCGCGTGTGGTCCCGGGCAGCACGTAACTGCCGGCGCTATTGATAGACATCGTAGTAAGCGGCTTGGCGCTGTCAAATGTGCGCTGAATGTAGAGTGTGCCTTTAGGCTGGTCGATGACGTTGCCCTTATTCTTTACCTGCAAGGTGAAATCAGCCGGCAGGTACTGGTAACTGGATTTATTGCCGGTAAAGCTGGCGACGCTTAACTCACGCTTGGCATCGGTCCGGTCGATGTTAACCAGGCAAAATATGGCTACGGCGCCCTTTAATGTAACGCCGTCACGCTGAATGCTGGCGTCGGCTGCGTTGCGGGACAATGTTATCGCAAACGAATAGCTAAAACCCACATCTTTGGGAGTATGGAATACGATATCAACAGGCTGCGTTGCGCCGGCGGCGATAGTAACTGAGGGGTTTTTGAAAACTACCCAGCTATTAATGCCGACCGGAGCGGTTTCCTGTAGTCGGATATCCTTGCTGTTTTTGTCGAGCGTAAAGCCGTTAAGCTTCGGGTATAAAGTCTCTGGGTGGTTACTGAGGTTACGTACGGTCAGGGAGGTCGTTTGGTCTTTGCCCGGCGTCAGTGTTACCACGAGTGGCGACGGCGAAACCTGAATGTCAAAGTCGTTACCGGCCGCTTTCGCGTTACCCGGTATAGCCATTACAATTAATGCGACGAGCGGTAGTACCCAAACTCCCTTTTTACGCAACCATAGGTACAACTGGTTGAATAGCATCACACTGCTCTTTCTTGTAAATCGATCTCTCTGGAACTAGAACATACCTGCGCCGACAACAGTGATCGTATCTGCGTAATCGGCGGCTGCGGTGGTGGTGGCGCTAATCGCCGCGTTGTTTTTCAGCGTTAGAACGGCGTTGTTGGCCGAGCCGGTTGAGCTGGTAATCGAGCGAAGCGTGGTGTCGAGGCCGCCGCCGTGGGATAGGGTAGTGCCGTCAAAGATAGGGTCGACTGCCGGTACGGCTGAACCGCTGGTTTGAGTGACGGTAACGCCCATGTTATAGCCTTGGGTGCCGGCCGCTTGGGTACTGTTGGTGCCCGGAGTAGTCGAACCAATCAGGGCGCTCGTGCTGGGCGAGCTTAGGCCAGCCGAAACATCGCGGCTCCAGACTATCCAACCATTAGAGTTGGTGTTGACGGTAACAGTACGAGGTGTCGGGCTGGTGGCGACAGCACCGGTAGTCAAAGCGCCAAGTGCGTCACTGTTGGCGCTCAAGGCGAAGCTAAAGGCCTGTGCTACCGAAGCGGTAACGGCGATTTGGTCGTCGGTAATACTTTGCGTGCTGAACGATGCAGAGTCAAGGTTGGTGGCGATCGTACCGCTGTTGTTGCTGGTAGCGCTTGATTTGACTTGTACGGCTGCACTGTTGATCCAATTGAAACAGTACAGTGTGCCGACAGTCAGGTCGCCAGAGCTGAATGTGACTACTTGGCCTGCAACACTTGTTGCCGGCGAGCCGATTGTTATCCAGGGCTGGGCGGTTGCCGGCCAGCTCAGGTTGGTGGTGTTTGTAGTGAAGGTAGCGGCAAGACCTAAGGTATAGCCGGTTGGGAATGTTACCTGTACTTGCGTTTCGGCGCCGACGGTGAACGGTTTGGCGCAAACCGTACCAGTGGTGGCTTGCGAAATTTTGAGGCGGTCGAAACGAACGAATGCTGTCGATAGTGTGCCGGCGCTGACTTGCGCGGATTGAATGGCGACAAATACTGCAGTCAACGCTAGTAGCGCTGAAAGAGAGTAAAAGCTCGCCTTCTTTCCTTTGATGGCTAGCTTGTGCGGTACGTGCATGAATTTCCCCTTATTATGCTTATTCTTAAGCGCTATTATGAGCGTTTACTCGCAAAAATCAAGGTGTTTTGTGCTTCAATTCTAAAATAGTAATGAAATAGACAGAGTAAGAACATCGGCATAATCTGTAGCGGCAGGTACTACCGTATCGGCTTTGGCGTCCAGCGCGAACGTGACGTTGCCGGTTGTGATCGGCGCTGCAAAGCTGGCCAGTTGTTGCCAGGATGTGTTGAGCGCGCCAACATTATTACTGACGCCGTTGAACGGGCTGACGGCAATCATGGGGCCGCCGCCGGCCTGCGACGTGCTACTGATTTGAGCGCCATAACCCTTTGGCACGGCCGATAAGTCGGCAGTTGCCGAAGTAATCGTATACGACTTAGTAGGGCTGGTCAGTCCGCCGTTCTGGTCTTTAATAAGTATTTGCCCGCCCTGTTCGGCGTTGGTGGTGATGGTCGCCGTTACTGTAGCGCCAGCGGCAGTCACCGACCCTGCCGGCAGACTGCTAAAGACCGCTGCAAACGGCGGCGTTGACGTCAAACTGGTAGATAAACCGAATG
>DASYJQ010000115.1:0-10306 GCA_035996265.1 Saccharimonadales bacterium (SeqCode) | reverse complement strand
CGGAAAGCTATACGCCACCGGCGGCGGCAAGGCCTGAATAAAACGTCCGGCGTCGTCTGATGCTTCGGACAAAATCGCCGATATGCCATGGGGTTGCTGCGAACCCAGTGTTGCCGCTGCCAGCGCTTTAGTAACAATGTGCACCGTAAATTGTTGCGTGGCGGTATTACCATCGGCATCAGTGACAACTATTTTAACGATTGTGCCCGGATAGTGAGCCGGTTTCCATTCCCACCGTGCTGTGCCTGTCTCGTCGGGGAGCACACCGCCGCGGATCAGCTTGCCATCTATATAAAAATCAACTTTACTAAAGCTCGTTCCCTGGCCGTTTAATGGAGTAACGATAATTGTATATCCGTCGCGCGGAATAGCCTGGCCGTTTACTACATTGATCGACACTTCCAGCCCGGACGGCAGATTGGCGCGGGTTTCGGTGAGTTGCGGCCGACACCCCTGGTACGTGCAATTACTATACGCGCCGCGGCCATAGGCGGCAGCAAAAACATGCTGGGGTACTACCAGCAAGATGCCCAAAAGTAGTACACCAAGTCCATAAATACAGTACGCGCAGAATCTGTTAGGCATAAGCGTTGCCGCAATTATAGCCTATGTTGCCTCGAAATAACTATTCGGTGGGTTTGTTATCGGTCTTTTTAGGCGCGTCGTCTGTGCTGCTCATGCCATTTTTGATCTCACGCATCGAAGCGCCCAGACTGCGGGACAGCTCCGGCAGCTTCTTGCCGCCGAAGAGCAGCAACACGATTGCCAAAATAATAATAAGCTCTGGCGCACCCAGGTCTAGAAAACCAAATGAATTCATATATATCCCCTTTAGTGACAGCCTCATCATAGCACATGCTGCCAGGGGTATACCCCACCCTGCTAATAGACTTGTGTCTTGAGCAATTTACCGTGGGTATCGTACGTTTTCCATTCGCCGGTTTTCTTGCCGTTGGCGTAGAACCCTTCGTCGTACAGCTCGCCATTGTCGTGGAAACGCTTCCAGGTGCCGATCTTTTTGTTGCGGTTAAACCAACCGGTTTGCCATAATTTGCCGTTCTCGTGGTAGAACACCCACTCGCCGTCGACGGCTTCACCGATATTGTTGCCTTTGGCGCGCAGGACTCCATTCTTGAGGTAATACTTCCATTCGCCGGTTTTTTGGCCGTTCTTATAATCGCCTTCAGAGGATAATTGCCCGCCGCGGTAGTACTCTTTGTACGATCCATTTTTTGGCGGCGTAGCGCCCAGGTTCGATTTCATAGCCCTATAGTAACAACAAAACGCCGTTAAACAGAATTGGTATATCCGGTAGCGGTTGTTAGTATGGGAGTAATGAAACCGATTATTGCCGTCACCGCGGGACTTGTGCCTAACCGTGACGAACCCTGGGCGCCCGAAACCCAAGGCCAAAGCCACACCTACATTGACGCCATCGTGCGAGCTGGCGGTGTGCCGTTCATCGTACCCGTTGTAGACGACGAGGCAGTACTGCGACGATTATACGACCTGGCAGACGGCATCTTGTTTGCCGGCGGCAATGACCTCGACCCGAAGCTCTATGGCGAAGAGCCATACCCCGGCCTTAATGACGCCACTCCCGTTCGTGACGCCGTCGAAATCAAGCTTATGCGTTGGGCGTTGGCCGATCGCAAACCGTTCCTGGGTATTTGCCGCGGCATGCAGCTGCTGAACGTACTGCAAGGCGGCACGTGTTACCAGGACATTCCTACCGACCTGCCCGACGCCAGCGACCACAATAGCTCTACCAAACGCCAAGACCTCGAAGACATCGCCCATCACCTGCGCGTGCAGCCCGGTTCACAATTTGCCACAATCATCGGCGCGGACACTATCGGCGCCAATACCCACCATCACCAGGCGCTTAAAAAACTCGGTACAGATATCATCGCCAACTGCTGGTCGGAAGACGGGCTGATTGAAGGCATTGAACTCACCGGCGGCGGCTTGGCCATCGGCGTGCAGTCTCACCCCGAGTCGCTCGACGAACGGGCTGAAGTGTTGTGGCGGAAATTCTTCGCCGCTTTAACTGACGCCGCTAAAAATAACCTTAATTGAGGCTCGGATCTGTTTGCGGATCCATCAGCACTGCGCCGCGCATCATAGCTGCCGGCAAGTGGCGGCGATGAACATACTTGGTGCTGAAATAGGCAATTTCGGCATCAGTCCAGCCGAAACCGCGCTGGCGGGGATAGACACCCCTGAACGGAAACTGCGTCGGGTCTACACCATTATAGGCTTCTAGAATTTCGCGTTTACCGGTCTTTTCATTTTTATGCGTATTGAACCAGTATATCTTTGCTGCTAAAGAGTGCAGGGCTATGTCTTCGGCTTCTTCGGGGTAACCGCAAATTTCCAATCCATCAGCAGTTAATATCGTAAGCGGCGACCAAGTGTTGGGGCGCTTCCATTGTAATGGATCAAGTTCGTCAGCATCTTCAGGAAGATCAGTTTCCAGCAATCCTTCGGTTACGCAGAGTCCGCCGGCGCATTTGAATAATTTAAGCGCCCGCACCATCTGGTCTGCCTGTTCGCTGTGCGGTTCAACCATGCCGGCCCACATCGTCACATAGCTGGCCAGTGAGTCGACTTTTCCCCATTCACCTTTTACATAATTGTAGTCGTGGAACACACCCTTTTCGGGGTCATACATCAGCTCATTAACAGTATCCTTGATGTAGTTGGCCTCATCGAGCCATTCGTTCATTTCGCGTTCGTCGCCACGCATGCCGGCTTCGCGGGCAAAGTCCATGGCGTACTTGAAGCGGAAGGCCTGCAAGTCGACCGGCAAGAAGTCTTGCGCCCGGCCTTCAAAGCGCGGGCTGTAATCCCAGCCGCTCTCGGCTTGAATAGGCTTGTCAGTGACCTCAATATCGTAATAACGGCTCAGGCCACGGAATACCATACGGTTATGCGGGTCTTCGACGCCTTTCCAAACAGTGTTATATTCCTGCTTGGCAACTTCTATCTTACTTGACAGCCATTCCTGGTTAAGTTCTTCGTGCGTGTCCTTGTAGGTATCGTAAACTTCAAAGATGTAACTAGTGAGCAGCGGTGGCTGGGAGCGAGTTAGGCGCGGATAGAGCGAGGAATTAGGGATGACACCATACTGGTTGAACATGTCGACGGAATTCTCCAGCATGCCAATAATCACATCGTAGTACTTGTCGCCGTACAACATGAGTAACTTCGTGGCGCTGAAGTAGCTATCCCAGTAAAATTGCTGCTGCTTGTAAGAAAATCCCTCAGTTGCCTCTGACGATGGAACCATAAAGGGATGCTTTAAAGGAATGGCCAGCTTATTAGTTACCTCTTCGGGGTAGCAAATAAGACCGGGTATTTCCACATCGATGTGAGCAAGAATTGGCTCTACATCGGCTGCGGTCAGCTCCGGGTGTTCTAGTAATAATTGATCAAATTCAGTAAGGGGAGAAATAAAAAGACCGCTTTGCGGCGCTTCAATTGTTGTCATTGCTTAATCTTGCCTTGATATCCTTTACAGATACTAAGCAGCATATGCTTCTATATGTTCCGCGTCAAGTGGGGAACATATAAAATATCTGCCTTATCAGAGGGGTGTCAGATAGTATTTATTACATGGACTATTTAGCGAACGGGCTTAGCCAGAAGCGGATTTTGCAACTGTTCGGCAATACGTAGCAGCTCGTTATACTTGGCTATGCGGTCGCTGCGCGAGAATGATCCTGTCTTGATTTGACCAGTATTAAGCCCGACTGCCAGATGGGCAATAGTAGCGTCTTCGGTCTCGCCGGAGCGGTGTGACATTATAGTGTTCCAGCCCGCTGCTTTGGCCATCTGGACGGCGTCGATCGTTTCGCTCAGCGTGCCGATCTGGTTGGGTTTGATCAAAATGGCGTTGGCCGATTTCTCTTCAATAGCTCGTTTTAGGAGCTTGGTATTCGTTACTAACAGATCATCACCGACCAATTGCAGTTTGTCGCCGAGTCGCGCAGTAAGCGCTTTCCAACCGGACCAGTCACTTTCCGACAGGCCGTCTTCAACCGAAATAAGCGGATATTTGCCGGCTAATTCCTCGTAGCGGGCGATAAGTTCATCGGTAGTGTATACCGTACCCTCGCGAGCGAAGTTATAGCTGCCGCCTTCCACCAGCTCGCTGGAGGCGACATCGAGTGCCACGGCCACATCTTTGCCCAGTTGGTAGCCCGCCTTGTTGACGGCCGCCTCAATCAGCTCCAGGGCCTCATTAGAGCCGCCTTGTACGTTCGGAGCATAGCCGCCCTCGTCGCCCACCGTTGTGGCGTAGCCCTTTTCTTTCAAAACTTTACCGAGCGTGTGGTAGATTTCGCCGGCTATGCGCATAGCTGTTCCGAAATCGGTGGCGCCGACGGGGATAATCATAAACTCTTGGATATCGGTCGAGCCTTCGGCATGCTTGCCGCCGTTCAGAATATTGAGCATCGGCATCGGCAAAGTGTAGGTGGTGTTGCCTACTAATCCGCCGACGTAAGCGTACAGTGGCTGGCCCTTGCTGGCGGCAGCTGCCTTGGCAACGGCGAGTGATACTGCCAATGTGGCATTAGCGCCCAGTTTAGTCTTGTTTTCGGTGCCGTCCAGCGTAAGGAGGTGGTTATCAATAGCCCGCTGATCACTGGCGTCCTGGCCCTTAAGCGCGGGCGCGATGACCTCGTTAATGTTAGCCACAGCCTTGGAAACGCCCTTACCGTTGTAGGCTTCGCCCCCGTCGCGCAGTTCCAACGCTTCGCCGCTGCCAGTCGAGGCGCCCGACGGCACGGCAGCCCGCCCAAAGCTCGCGTCAGATAATGTGACGTCGCATTCAACCGTGGGGAAACCCCGTGAATCAAAAATCTGTCGCGCAAAAATAAAATCAATGTTCATAGTAGTCCCTTTTGGGCATATAATGCCTGCGTTATGAATACACCTAATAATGCAACCAAACACCCGCAACGGCAACCCTCGATGCCAAAAAAACCAGGCAAATTGCTGCTCGTCCGCCATGCAGAATCGGAATGGAACATTCTGGGTAAGTGGACTGGCCGGACCGACGTGCATCTCACTGCTAAAGGCCGCCGCGAAGCCGCCCTGCTGGGCGAAGCAATTAAAGACATCGAACTGCACCACGCCTACACCTCGGAGCAAATCCGCACTATCGAAACGCTCACCCACTTACTCGGGACCGCCGGCAAACCAAACACGCCGCACGACCGCAGCGAACATTTAAACGAGCGCGACTACGGCGATTACACCGGCCTCAATAAATGGGAAGTATTGGAACAGCTCGGCGAAGACGTCTTTACTAAAATCCGCCGCAGTTGGAATCACCCCATCCCTAACGGCGAGACATTACAGATGGTTCATGCCCGGGCTGTCCCCTTTTATAAAGATTTCATTCTGCCTGAGTTGCTCGAAGGTAAAAACGTCATTATCGTATCGCATGGCAACACCATCCGCACGCTAGTCAAACACCTCGAAGACATCGGCGACGAAGAAATTGCCGAAGTTGAGATGCCGTTTGGGGAAATACTGCTCTACGACATTACCAAAGCCGGCAAACACCGCGCCAAAGAGACCCGCAAGATCGATATTGTTCCGCCCAAAGCCTAAACTTGCTTGATGTAGCCAACCATCCGCAATAACTCGTGGAATCCGGGGATTAAGTTGGTTATGGCGTCGCATTCCGCTGCCGTCACCCATGTATACTTGGCATGGGCTGAGGTTTCCAGTTGTATCTGGTGAATGTTATCCAGAACGACCCGGTACGTTCCATATACAAACGGCTCGTCTCGGCTGGATATAAAATTATAGTCGCCGATGTGTTCCAGTTCGGCAGCCGTGGCTTTGTAGCCGGTCTCTTCGTGCAGTTCGCGCAGGATAGCATCCCGGTCTGATTCACCGGATTCAACTTTGCCGCCTGGCAAGCACCACGTGCTGCCGTCGGGCTTGTGGCTATGGCGATACAGCACCGCGAACGTTCCGTTATATTCTAAAAAGCAGCCGACGATTCTCATCCGTTTATCATACCGCATCAAATGTTGTAAGTTACAGCCTAGCAAGCTTATTCAAGCGGTAGTAAGCGTTCTAGGACGCGGTAATTTTTGCGAGCCATCGCTGCACGAACAACAGTATTACGCAAGAAATGCACTGCCAATTCTATCTGTTCGTCAGTAAGCTCGGACAGTGCATGTATCTCGGCGTCATACATAATCTTTACCTCGTGCGCCCGGCTACTTTCCCATATAAACTCAATAGGATGTTCAAGCATCGCTTCGTGGAGGGCGTTTCTACGGATCATCTCTGCTAATGGTAGCGCCGCATCAACGAAATCCGGCGCTGGTATTTCTGGCTGAACTTTTACGACGTATTCCATCTCACCAAGCTCTGAATCAAAACGTTCAATGTAGGATGCTACGGCTTTGTTGATCGGAATGCTAGTACCCTGATAGCTATTCACGTCATGTTCAGCTTGCTTCAACTCACTGCCGGTAACAGCATGTGCCGTGTCGGCTTTAGTGAGAGCGTTATCCTCAATAATAGCCGCATGCTCAACTTCAGCTAGGGCAGCCATAGAAAATATGGCGTGGTTACGGAAATCTTCTGGGGTGCGGGGTGGCTGGGCGAAGTCACCCATTTCGGAACCAACTCGTTCAAAAAGCTCGTTAGCAATACCGAACGGCAGACTAACTTCAGCCGGTACGGGTTCTTCCCACCCCCTTTCCTCGATATCGATATCACGGGTACCGCCAATATCGATATCACGGTTGTCGCCATTTTCACCGTTCTCATCCGGGTCCGGATCTGGGGCTTCATCACCGCCAGTTGGCGGAACGGGTGGCTCATCACCGCCGTTGTCTGACCCGCCGCCACTACCGCCATCAGGGGTTGGTGCCGGCGAATCTTCGGCTGTATTATCGTCGGCAAATTCCCCGCTGGCTGGAACTTCAGCAGCGTGATCTTCGGCAGACGGCTCTTCGGGTCGTTCTTCGCTCACTGCAGTCGGATTAACTCGCCACCCGTCGGCGGCTGGCGGTACCTCAATGGCATCCAGGAGCTCGTCGACATCTACCGGCGCGACTTCGGCAACGGGCGGTACTTCTGCCTGTTCGGCTGCGGCCGGTTCGGGGGCCGGGGCGTCTTTCGCTGCGGCCGGCATAGCTTCTGTATGATCTGCAGGTGGGGCGACAGAAACCCCGGCCGGCATAACGACGCGTCCTAAGTCCTCAGTAAATTTGGTTGGTTCGGGGGCCGGCACAGCCTCGTCGTCTTCATCGGTTATCGCAAAAGCGTCGAGGTCGGCAGCAGACGCCCCTACACTTTCTTCATGATGGTCTTCCGGGGTGATTTCTTCGACGGGCGTAAACTGGCCGGTCCGGTCGGGCTGATGTGGGGTAAATTGCGGGATAGTTGTTCGGTCTAATTCAAATGTAGGCATGCCGGACATTATTGCACATCATTGCAAATCGCCAAACATAAACCATGGGCAATTATTCCCATTCTGCTGGCGCAACGACGGCTACCGGCGCGGCGGGTCGTCGGCTTCGTCGGCTGCTGTTTCGTAATCGATATGAATGATTGCGACGCAGTGCTGCATAATGTCCGCGCCATGCCCATGGATGCGGAATTGGGTGGGACCCTTTTGCTCGATTACAATCCCGGCTGCTTCCAAGGCGGCGCGGTCGTAAACGGCCAGCTGTGGCGCAGCGTCGTCCTCTTCAAACCTGGCGTAGGCCAAGGGGTTGTCTTCGGGCCGCGAGTCGAGCAGTCTATCGACTTCCGAGGCGTAGTATATGGGCAATGTAGCACTAGCTTTAGCTTTCTGTAAATCGGCTATCTTGGCATTCAATTCGCCGAGGCTTTGCACCTGATCTTGCTTGCTGCTGGCCGGAGCGTCTTGCATGGCTTCAAGCTGGCGGGCGATAGTCCGCTTTTCGTCACGCAACTCCTGAATATCGCGCTCGATAACGTTAGCCTGATTGCTGTCGTCGCCGTCGTAATGCCGGAACATTTCTTCGTCGTCGCCCAAGCCGCTTGTAAAACCACCTTCCGGCACGGCGGACTTCACCGATAGCTTGTGGGCATCAGTAGCGGCCAGGACTTCATCAGTGATGTCCACGTCAAAACCGCTTACCAGCAACCTTTCGGCAGGGATAGGATTGCCGTCGGCGTCTCGTGCCGATCGTAGGACTAAATCGTGCACAGCCTCGCGCACGTCCGCGGGGAAGATAGACTCAAGTTCTTCGTAGGGATCAGTTGCATCACCGGGATCGATACTGACTCGCTCCTCGGCCCTCGGGGAGGGCGTACCTTCACTTGCCGCCTCGGCTACTGGTGTCTCTTCGACTGTTGGCGCCTCTTCCGCTACTGGTGTCTCTTCGCCCTTCGCTGTCGTATCCGGCTTAGCGTCCGGAATTCTAGCAGTAAGTGGTTTTTTGTCATCTGGCACGCTTGCGGCGGCGGGGACAGCGACCCGCCCTATTTTTTCGGCCGGCGCGGCATCAGGCTCGGGCGCTGTAACAACCTCGGGCATCGCCGGTGTTGGCACGGGAACTGGCACGACATCGTCGTCCTCCTCGGCAGTTATATCCAACGCAGCTGAGTGCACGTCGGCTTCAGGTACGGAGGTAGGATCTTCCGGTGTAATATCGTGCTCAGGCGAAAAGTGAGGCTGCTGGACTTCGCGAGGTACAGCATAGGATTGGGGGGTTGGTCGGTCTTGTTCAAATGTAGGCATGCCGAATATTATGCCATAAAAATAATCTAGAACCTACAGCCGGCCGACTTTCAATTCACTGAAGCCAGTGTCTGCATCCAGCTCACGGGTAAAAACCACGCCTTCATCTACGCCAATAACAATTTCTGCTGTCGGATGAATGATAGTGCCTTCCTTGAGGTGACCGCCGCGAACAACACCTTCTGTATCGGAAAATGACATGTGCAGATGAACGCCGTTTACCGAAACAGTGCCGACCAACGAAACGACTTCAAAGTCGCCAGTAAACGTCCGGATATCCTGGGAATCCGGCTTGGCGCCGGCCATCCGGACGCAGGCCTGTTGCAAACCGGCGACACACGTCACTATAAATCCGGCTTTAATGGCTTGCTCGTTAACTACTTTTTCGATGCTCTCTTTGAGATCGTTGCCGGGCTTCAAACGAAATGTGATCATTTTCATGGCTTTACTTATGCAGAAGAGCCGTCCGCGGCCGATAGGTACGGTTCGGCCCGCATCTCGTAAAAGGTGTCGCGCAGGTAGGTGTCATGCGTTAGCGGATCTTCAGGGACAAAAAGCGTATTGCAGACCACCTGCAGTTCGGTACCATCTTCAAGCGCCCGGTAGGTGTGCAGTATCCCCGGAGGAGTTATGACTGCCGTTGTACCGTCAAGCGCAATGTGCCGCTCATTTCCCTGGAAATCAATACACTCCCACATGGCGGCTCCTGCCGCCGCCCTGACATATTCGGTCCGGGCGCGGTGCCATTCTTTGCCACCAACGCTGCCCTTGGGGATATCGCTTACCGTGTAGGAACGAAGACCGCGGATGTCAGTACCAGATGCGGCCTGCACGGCAGCAAACTCGGCGTTGTCGTAATCTAAAAAATTGACAACCTGCTCACGCGACATGCTAAAAAGGACTTCCAGCCTGCCGCCAGACTTTGACTGCCACGGGCCGCGGGTCGTAAGCACTTGAATATCGTCAACGGTGTGTGCGGCTTCAAATTTATTCATATGGTGATTATAGAATAACTTTGGTACAGCATCAAATCTGAAGTTTTTTTCGTCCCTGCTCCCAAACAGCCGTAAATCTTTTAAAGAAGTCGGCGATAATCTCTAGTTCCTTTTCAGAATAGCTGGCAACGAGTTCATCCTGGTCCTTCCGTGTCCCGGCGAACATCGGGCCGACTGTCTTGACTGAACTTTTCTCGACAACAATTAATACTCCCCGCCTGTCGTGGGGGTTAGGCTGCCTTTTGATTAGCTTGGCTTTCTCGAGCCGGTCGAGCATGGCCGTAGTGGCGCCGGAGCTAAGCCCTGTGTATTTGCTAAGCTCCGTGGGCGAGGCAATTCCCTTAAAGAACAGCAGGGCTAAGCACTCCATGTCCGTAACGTTAACGCCTAGCTTATCACTCACAGCATTGCGGAACAGTACGGTGCTTATGCCGTATTCGCGCGCGCCCATGATTACTTGACGCTCTAGTTCTTTTTTGCTTAATTTTGCCATAATGATCGTTGACAGTGCCTCTAATTTGAAGTATCTTGATTATACAGTTAGTTTACATTAATTTCAATA
>DASYJQ010000114.1:0-12597 GCA_035996265.1 Saccharimonadales bacterium (SeqCode) | reverse complement strand
ATCTTTAGAAAGACGCCACGCCATACTAACCCCGGGGTGGAAAATTATCAGGTTTAGGAGCGACAGTGTCACGCGCGCGAATTTGGCCGTCGCGGCCCTGAATAGTTACTTCACCGCCCCCGGCGTTAGCCGACCATGCTTTCGCTTGCTGCTCGGCTTGGCGCTGCGTATCGAAGACGCCTGACGCTTTGTCGGCGCCGGGCTGTTTTGCCTGCCATTTATCATTTTTAGGTCCTACGAAGTAGTCTTTCATGCTTTTTACCCTCACTTAGTTTAGATTACGGATCGTCTCTCGATCACTAATCTTAAATTACTCCGGGGATACAAGATAGTCAAGTTTCATTTCGTGTTTCGTTTCGGTAGTTCGTTGCATGGTATAATACAATAAACTATGGTTAACACGCTAACGGACAAGCAACGTAAGCTTTTAGATTTCATCAAAAGTTATTCAACACAGCATACATACCCACCTTCGCTTAAGGAGATGGGTATGTATATGGGCATACGTACACTTTCCACTGTTCATCAACACCTAGCGGTACTCCAGGCGAAGGGTCTTATCGAAAAAAGGGATACACGTTCTAGAAATATAAAAGTAGAAGACGTTCCTAAACTTGTGAAGATTCCTATCTTAGGCGAGATAGCAGCCGGTCTGCCCATCGAGCCCATAGAAGAGCCCGAGCCGGTATACGTTTCGACGCAGTTAGTTAAAAATCCATCGAATCATTACGCCCTTAAAGTAAAGGGAGATTCTATGATAGATGATGGAATTCAAGATGGCGATACGGTGATCATTAGAGCTCAAAACTATGTGGACTATCAAGGGCAAACTATCGTAGCAATAATAAACGGCTGCGCCACGCTTAAGAGGTTTGGCGGTGTCGACGAAGATGGCATGGTCAGACTAATTCCGCGTAATCCAAAAATGCAAGTTATGCTTGCTGACCTTGCTAATTTTGAGATTCGCGGCCGTCTTGTGGGCTTAGTGCGGTCAATTACTTAGAAGAACGTAACAATAGCAGCGACGGCCGAGATGAGCATCAGGCCAAACACGAACCAGCCGATAGCGGTGGTCAGTTTTTTGTTAACAAAGGGCCCCATGACATGTTTGCTACTGCTGATACGGACGATGGTAAATAGTACTACCGGGGCCACAATGGCGTTGGCCACGGCGGCGTAGATCAGCGCTTTAATCGGGTCGATACCGATAAAGTTCATGCCCAGCCCGACGAGCATCGAAATAATTATGATGCCGTAGAAGGCTTTGGCCTGGTCTAAGTTGCGGTATAGCCCTTCTTTCCAGCGCAGGCTTTCGGCTAACGCATAGCTGCTGGAACCGGCCAGTACCGGGATGGCCAGCAAACCGGTGCCGATGATGCCGATGGCGAACAAGAAGTACGTGGCGTTGCCGGCGAACGGCCGCAGGGCTTCGGCGGCCTGCGCGGCGCTGGTAATTTCGGTGATGCCGTGCGGGAACAAAATACCGCCGGCTGCGGCGATGATAAAGAACATCACCAGGTTGGACAGGATCATGCCGGTCCAGACGTCGACGCGCATTGATTTGATCATACCCTTGGTGATTTCAAAACCGGCGTGCATGCGGTCGTGGACAGTCAGCTGGCCGCGTTGGACGGCTTCTTCTACCTCTTGGCTGGTCTGCCAAAAGAACAGGTACGGCGAAATTGTGGTACCCAGGATGGCGCAGACCAGGACGATAAAGTCTTTGTTGAATTCGATATGCGGCACTACGGCATGTTGGTATACGGTGTGCCAGTTCAAGTGGGCCAAGAAGGCAGATAAGATGTACGACAGCAAAATCAGCGCCATCCATTTAAGATATCGGGCGTACTTAACGTACGGAGTGAATATTTGCAGCAGCAAACTGAATACCGTAATACCGACAACCAGCCAGCCGAAGCTCCACTGGGGTTGCAATAGCTGCACGGCTTTGGCCATGGCGCCCAGGTCGGCGCCGATGTTGAAGGCATTGGCCATGAATAATAGCGTGGTACACACATACAGCATGCGTTTGTCAAAGAAGACCCGGATATTACCGGCCAGCCCCCTGCCCGTCACCAGGCCGATACGGGCGCACATTTCT
Source organism: Saccharimonadales bacterium (SeqCode) (assembly GCA_035996265.1). Lineage (GTDB taxonomy): Bacteria > Patescibacteriota > Saccharimonadia > Saccharimonadales > UBA4665 > PMNU01. Next base: position 10,496 of record DASYJQ010000114.1, on the reverse strand, counting down.
TGGACAGTGGCCATCAGCGGCAGGGTCCAGGGGGCGAGCCACAGCATGCCAAAACCGAACTTAGCGCCCACCTGCGAATACGTGGCAATGCCGGACGGGTCGTCGTCGCTGGCGCCAGTCGTCAAACCGGGCCCGAGCATCAGCCAGTAATCCTTGGCCTTTTTGACGGTTTTGTTATTAAGTGTGGCGTCGTGGACGATTTGAGTCATCAGCACCGCGCGGCCAAGCATGACGGCCGGCGCTTCGGCGGTTTTAGTAATAAGTGTGTGTTTTGTAGTCGGCATTTATTCGCTCTTATGCGTATTGTAGCAGAAATTCATAAGCATTTACGCATCGGCTACAGGTGTATGTACTGGCCGTAGTAATACCAGAAGTGTTTCAGGATGAGAGCCGTAATAACTAATAGCCAGAACAGCAGAATATCCAGGTGGTGACGTCGCGCCCCAAAACCGATTTTTTGCGGCAGCCCCTTTAGCTTAATGACGCCGGTTTGCATGTTGTAGAGCGTTACGTACCAAAATAGCGTGATGGTCATAACCCACACCACCATGCAGTACGGGCACAGCGCGTGAATGCGGTAGACGCTCTGGAAGAACAGCCAATGGATAAAACAAACGCCAAAAATGACGCCGGCTTGTAGCCCTAGCCAGTACCAGCGTTTGAGTTTGGTGGCGCCGGCCAATATGGCCATGCCGGTGGCGGCAACAACCGAAAAGCCGACAATGCCAATGAACGGGTTCGGGAATCCGAAAGCGTTCGCCTGTTTGGACTCCATGACCGACCCGCAGCTAATGATTGGGTTGAGGTCGCAGCCCGGCTTAAACGCCGGGTTCTTGAGCAGTTCGATTTTGTCGTACAAAATAATCAGCGCACAGGCCAGGCCGATAGTTCCGCACATTATCAGGATCCAGGGCAGTGCTTTTTGAAGGGTGACAGTTTTTTTAAATAGTTTCATATTATTCAGCGCAACTCCCTGTGCCGACGGTGGTGTTATTGCTTTTGGCCTGATTCAGATCATTGGCGACAGCGTTCATGGTCAGGGCGTAGCCAAGGTTGTCGTAAGTTGTTGATTTGGCAAAGATAACACCGATGACTTCCCCGCTTTTGTTGATGAGCGGCCCGCCGGAGTTGCCTTCTTCAACCGGTGATTTGACGGAGTAAATATCGCGCTGGGTTTCGCCCTGGTTGTATATATTCCGGCCGCGGGCGTTGAACGATTCTAATACGGCTGCCGCCCTGGCGGTAAAGTCGCCGCCGCCCGGGTAACCTAAGACGGCCGCCGCAGTGCCGTCTGTGACATTAGTGGTCTGCAGGGCCAACGGCGCGCCCGCCAGGCCGCTGGCGCGTAGTACGGCGATGTCCAGGTTAGCGTCAAAGAATATGACGCGGGCTTTGTGCACGCCTTTAGTGTCGATCACTACCGGGTTACTAACGCCTGCGACAACGTGGGCATTGGTTATGACATTATTAGCCGCCGCCACAAATCCGGATCCTTCGACTACCCCGCCGCAGCCGGTGCCCTCAATTTTAACGACTGATGTGCGGGTGGCTTCGACGGCAGTATTCAGCTCGCCCATATCCGGCAACGCCACGTCGCGAACCGGCGCCGGTTCCAGGCCGGTAAACACCTGCGGGAAGGCATTGGGATCAATGAGGTGGCCGAGTTTGGTTAAGATATCCGGGGCTGACGGCAAGCTGTGATCCAGTACGCTCACAATATGCGAGCCGCGAATCTGCCGCTGCCACAACGGACTGGGCACGCCGCGGAAAATAGATGAGCCGAGCCAGATGGCCGCCAGTAATGCCACGGCCGCCAATACTGAACCGAAGTAGCGATCAAAGCGGTTGGCGAGGTTTGAGTCGCTGACCTTGAACTTTAGTATCCAACCCGCGTATTCGCCGATGCCCATAAATAAGAATGCCGCACTCAGCGTAATGGTCAGCGCCAGGAAGGCCCGCGTGTCTGCCGAGTGCGCCAAGTGCATCAGCTTGCCCTCTATTAAGGCGCCGACGAACAAGCCCAAAAAGAATCCGGAGGTCGAGAAAAATTCGCGAATAAAACCGACCTCCAGGCCGCGGATAACGACCCCGATCAGAAATAGCACAATAAACAGGTCGAGCCAGTTCATACTGCCTTAACTATACCATTAGTTGCCTCGAGGAAAACCCCAGGATTAGGCAAGTGTCAGCAGCACGACACCGGCAATTGTGGCTATCGCTCCCAGCAATGGTACGAGCGTCATTTTTTCTTTAAAATGCCGGATGGCCAGGACCATGGTGAGCGCCGGGTAGCAGGCCGACACGGCAATCGTGATGGCGCCGGCGGCCTTGTCGTGGGAAAATCCGAGGTTCATCGTCACGTAAGCGGTAACGCCTATTAAGGCCGAACCGGCCAGAAACCGGTTAGACAAGGCCCGGCGTGCACCGGCGAAGATATGCTCCTTGCCCCGGACGAAAGGTATGAGCATTATTGGCAGGCTGGCGAACCACGAAATGAGTATTGGTAATTGCCAGCCTAGTTGATTAACGGCCTGCGCCGCGCAGGTAAACCCCGAACCATAAAAGAATATGGCGATGACCGCCAACAGCGGGCCGCGGCTTATGCGCTGGCCAGTGTTTTTAATAGAAAAAACGCCTGACGCCGCCATGACACCCAGCACCACAACGCATATAGCTGCAGCCTGCAACAGGGACACATGCGCTTGGAATACAATGATTGCCAGCAGCGTGGATACCAGCGGGTAGGCGCCGCTAATCGGGCTGACCAGGCTGACCGGGCCGGCGTCCAGGCTTTTATAAAACAGTATGGCGGCAACGGTTACCAGTAAGGATTCGAGCAAAGTATATATAAAGCCGGCCTGCGTTATAGCGACATGCGGATGAAGGAATAGTATGTAAACGATGGCGTAGGCGGCTGCGCCTATCAGGTTTACATAAAATAACGTGGTAATCGGGCCGAGCGCTTTGGTAGCGCGGGCGCTCCAAAAATCACTCAACCCCCAGCCGATAGCCGTCAACAATCCGAATAGAGCGGCCAGAAACGCGGCATGCGGCATGCGGCTACGAGTCTTTCGGCTTGTCTAGATTGAGCTGTTTGACATTGAGTTTGTCTTTAGCGTGTAGTGTTACGACTACAACAAATAAGATGCCTAAAAAGACAATGTATGACGCCCGGTCGACAATATTGGCGGCCACAATGGCATTGCCGCCGATATGGTGCAGGTTTTGGCTGAAGGCCAGGAATGCTTCGCGGATGCCAATCGCCCCGGGCGTGATAGCGACAAACAGCGACAAGCTGGCGACGCCGGTATACGATAACACTTGTCCGAAGCTGGCATGCGCTCCGACATTGTGCAGCTCGACGCCAAAGATGGCCGTCTGAACCGCCAGCTGCAAGACAGTGGCGGCGAACAGCAGGCCGAGTATCCGCGGGCTGAGGGACAATTGGTTGCCACCCATGCTGCGCTTGTTTTTATTTTTCCACCAGCGCACGATGATCAAGCTCCCGCCGGCCGCGCTGGTAATAAGAATCGCCGTTTGCCACCACGGCCGCGTGCCGATAAACACTAACAAGACGCTGAGTACACCGAAAAATGCGTAGTATACCAACAGTGTGAATATATAGGGTTTAACATTCAGGCCGTGCCGTTTTTTGAGATAGGCGCCGCGGAATAGCGGCCCGCTCTGCCCCGGCCCGAAAAAGTTAATCAGCGACGAATAGGCGTTGAACAAGAAGTTTTCTTGCACGCCAAGCCGCTTATTGTACAGGTGCAGACTGCTGCGCGTGATTAACACCAACGCCACGAATCCCGCGCAATACAAGGCCAAAACACTCACTAGGGTCAGGATTGGCAGGTGCCTGAGCTGCTCAATAACCTCCGGGTGTTTATGCAAATAATACCCAAACGACGCTATCGTTAGCGCCAGTACAATAACTGCCAGCGCCGCTTTTACTTGCTTTCTCATATCTGTTACAAAGTATAGCATGACGGTATCGGCCAGCCGTTCGCCTGCTCTGTGCCCAGCGCGTCTCAAGATAGGTATGTATAATGATGATTAAGTGTAATGAAAGATTTCTTTGGGAAAATTACTAGAATATTAGGATCACGCCGGTTTTTTTATGCGGTTGTGATCTTTTTTGTCTTGGAGAGCGTTTGGATCGCGTTTTCGGCCCGCTACCCCATGGCATTCGACGAAGATTTTCACCTGGGGGTCATTAAAATATATAGCCATCACTGGCTGCCCTTTTTAAGTTCCCAGCCGGACAACGCCATGCAGTACGGGGCCTTGCAGTACGATCCGTCGTACTTATATCACTACTTGATGAGTTTCCCCTACCGGATTATTGCGGCCTTCACCGGCAGCCTGACCACCCAGGTCATACTATTACGCCTGCTGAATGTCGCTATGGCGGCGTCGGGCGTGTGGTTATTCCGCTCAGTTCTGCGCAAGGCGGGTACGTCGGCTTCGCTGACTCATACTATGCTGGCGTTGTTTGTATTGATACCGGTAGTGCCGTCGCTGGCCGGCCAAATTAATTACGATAACATGCTCCTGCCGCTAGCCGCCCTGCTGTGCTTACTGACATTTGCCGTTTACAGTGATTTGCAGCGTCGCCGTGTTAACCTGCGCGCCTTGTTGCTATTGGCCGTGGTCTGTATGCTCGGCAGCTTAGTCAAGTATCCCTTTTTACCATTCGTAGCCGCTAGCGGCTTGTTTATCGCGGGCGCCGCAGTCTGGCATTTTAAAGGTAATTACAGGCAACTATCCGGTGCGCTCGCCGCCGGTTACAAGGCCATGACGCCCCGTCTGCGCATTGGCCTGACGGTGCTTGTTATTGTTAGCAGTGGCCTGTTCATACAGCGGTACGGTGTTAATCTGGTCAAATACCATACGCCGGTGCCGGAGTGTGACGCCGTGCTGAGCGAAGCCGAGTGTATGAGCTATAGCCCATGGGCCCGCAACTACGAACTGACCCAGGCAAAAACACCGATCACCCGCTCACCGCCGAGCTACACCTGGTATTGGTTGCAGGCGCTACACTACCGGCTGTTCTTTACGATTAATGGTCCTGCCGACGAATACCGCAATTACCCGCCGCTGTTGCTGCCGAGTGCTGCAATTGTGGCCATTGCAGTCAGCGGTATCATCGCCGCATTGCTGTACTGGCGCAAAGTGTTCAGCGGCCAGCCGCTCATTGTATTTTTCGTGTTTTTAGTCGTGGTGTACTGCGGCGTATTGTGGTTGCAAAACTACGCGCAATATTTGGAGACCGGCGAACCGGTGGCTATTAATGGGCGGTACCTGCTGCCGGTACTCTTGCCGCTCGGCGCCGTTTTCGGACGGGCGTTGCGTTTAGTTATGGGGCGCCAGTCGGTGCTCAAGGCGAGCGTAGCTAGTCTGGCTATCGTGTTCTTCCTGCAAGGCGGCGGCGTATTTTCGTTCATACTGCGCAGCGACGAGTTATGGTACTGGCCCGGCACTGCAACGCAGCGCCTCAATGACAGTGCCCGGCAGGTGCTGTCGCCATTCATCATAGAAGGCGCTAAATACTACTAGCGGCGCTTGTCGAAACGGGCGTGTTTTTGGTGTTCGAGCCCGTCTTCGATAAGAATACGATTAATGCGGATTAGGTCGGCCACCACGCCAAGCGTGTAGGCGATGAACGAAGCGGCCATCAGCACGCTGCCGAAAATTAACGACTGCAAATGCCGTGCCCCGCTGGTATGGTCGGCGACGACAAAGTACAGGTAGCGGACAAACGGCACGGCGCCCAGTATCAAAAATAACGTGCCGACAGACGCAAACACCACATACGGGCGGTACATGACAAAAGCGCGCAGGATAGCGTTAACCGACTTAGGGATATATTCCCAGTGGTTTTTGAAGAGCCGTGATTCGCGGGTTTTGGGGTTGACGACAATCGGCACACTGGCGATGCTCAGTTTTTTGTTGCCGGCCTGGATGAGTACTTCCATGGCGTAGCTAAAAGTCGTAACCACATTCAGCCGCATAATAGCCTGGCGTGAATATGCCCGGAAGCCGCTGGGCGCGTCCGGTACTTTAGTGCCGGCGGCCAGATTCAGGACCTGCGTGCCTAACCATTGCAGTAATTTTTTGCTACCAGAAAAATGTTCGATGGTCTGCACCTGGCGGTCGGCAATGACTATATCGGCGCGTTGTTCGATGATTGGCCGTACCAGCTCGGGGATAGATGCACCGGGGTACTGGTTGTCGCCGTCGGTATTGACGATGATATCGGCGCCAATTTCGAGGGCTTTATTGGTGGCGTCATGGAAGCTGCGGGCCAGGCCTTGCTTCTGGGGGTGTGTGACAATGTGCTGCACGCCCCATTTTTTGGCAATTTCTACGGTTTTGTCGGTGCAACCGTCATCGACCACAATAATCTCGATGCTATCGATCCCTTTGATTTTTTTAGGGATGTCTTTAAGCACCATCAGCAATGTCTTTTCTTCATTCAAACACGGTATTTGGACTACTAATTTCATAAATTGTCTCTCTCGTTGATCCTATTATAGCGTATGTACGCTGTTAAACACCTGAAGACCTTCGGAACAGGGCTGTAGCCGGACGCCAGTCTGTGCTAACCTAACAGTAAGATGAGTGACAAAAGCCGCCAATATGGTTTTACGTTGCCAGAGCTGGTCATTACTGGCACGCTGATGCTGGTGCTGATTGCCCTGTCGTTTATTTTTGTGCACCCGCGCGACTATACCGCTAAAGACCGCAATGCCGTGCGCCAGTTGGGGATCGCTCAATTGTCGCAAGCCATTACCCGGTACAAAGCCGACAACGGCAAATTGCCGGACGGACTGACTGATAAACCGCTGGCTATCAGTAACGCTGGCGGCGGTTTGAACTGGTGCTCCTTATTTGTGCCTAAATACATGCCCGACGTGCCGCTTGACCCCAAAGCTGGTTACCAGGTATCAATTGACACCTGCCTGGCTACCGCCGACGCACCAAGCGCCTACGACACGGCCTATACCGCGCAAAAGAATACCGATGGCAGTGTAACAATCGCCGCCCCGGCAGCCGAAGGCGGTCAGTATGTCGCCATTACGCGCAAGTATTAGTTGTAATTGGCGCCAGGATTGGTAATAAACAGATCGTGCGGATGACTCTCATGCAGTGAACTTTGGGAGATGCGCATGAATTCGGCGTTTTCCCACAAATCGGTGATTGATTTACTGCCCACATAGAACATACCGGAGGTTACGCCGCCGGTTATTTGGGCGATCAGCTCTTTGACGCTGCCGCTGCACGGGATAAGTCCTTCTACGCCTTCGGCGATCAGAACATCGCTCTTGAAATTTTTGCCGTGGAATTCGTCTTCGGAGCTGACCTCAATCCCCCGTTGCATAGCGGCGACCGAACCCATGCCGCGGTATTCCTTAAAGGTGTATTCGTCGGCGCCGTTGATAATGCTTTTAAACCGGCTGGGCACGTCGGCTGGTTTTAGTTTGAGCACCTTACCGGGCGCTTCGCTGGTGGCGCCGAATAGCCGGCCCAGCATAACCGCTGACGCTCCGGCGGCCAGGGCTTTGACCACGTCACCTGAGAAGTTAATGCCGCCGTCGGCGATTACCGGTACATTGTGGCGGCTGGCGACTTTGGCGGTGTCCAGGATGGCGGTTAATTGCGGTACGCCCATGCCCGACACAATACGGGTGGTGCAAATGGCGCCCGGCCCCATGCCGACACGCAGGGCGTCGGCGCCGGCGCTGATCAGGGCTTTAGCGCCTTCGGTAGTAGCGACGTTGCCGGCCATGACGTCGACGTCGTAGTGGCTTTTAATGTAGGCCACAGTCGTAATGACTTTAAGGGTATGGCCATGCGCAGAGTCAACAGTGATCAAGTCAACGCCGGCCTCGACGAGCAAGTCGACACGCGCTTCAAAACCGGGGCTGGAGCCAACGGCCGCGCCCACTGGCAAGCCCAGGGCTTTAACCTTTTTTACTTCGGCGACCTGCTGGGCAATGGTCAAATTACGGTGAATAATTCCCAGCCCGCCTTCCCTGGCCAGAGCAATCGCCAGTCCGTTTTCGGTGACCGTGTCCATCGGTGCTGATATCAGCGGGGTCGTAAGCTTGAGCCGCTTGGTGAGCTGGCAGCCTAGGTTAATCTCGGAACGTAAAAACCCCGCATAGCGGGGTTTCAGTAAAACGTCGTCGAACGTGAGTGCTAGTTTAAATGTATCCATGACTTATTGTATAAAGCATGAGCACGGTTTGTCAAAATATAATTATTCTGCTGTAGCAGCGGCGGTGGCCAGGTGGGCCAGGTATTGCTCGCGGGCAATGCCGACGATAACTTCCGGGCCGCCGATTTCGTCCAGTGCGGCCTCGATTTGGGCGGCGGTTTCTGTGGGGACGATCAAGGCGTTCTCGACGATAGTTAGCTGATCGGCGCCGAGGGGCACGCGCAGTTCTTGCGGCGCGGTGCCGGTAGCCAACTTCCAGCTGTTAGCTGTAGCTGGGCCGTAGGCCATGACCGTGTTGGTGTGCGGACTGGAAACGGCGGCATTGGCGTTCATACTACCAGCGTAGGCCAGCGTGGTATCGGGTGAAAAGCCGAGTTGTTCAAGAAGTTCGGGATTGCCGAGTACTTGCTCGGAGTGGCCGGCTATCATGCCGGCAACGACAGCGATTTTGCCCATGCGCTTTGGCGGCAGGTCGGCAACGCGAGCAAAACCTTGCCAAGGGCCTTCGGCGGTCAGGACGACTGCCCCGCCTGGGCTGGCAGCAGGCTGCATGTCGTTGAGACGGGCGGTAATGCCGTGGCGTTCACTCTTAAAGAGCGTACGTGCCGGCGGCATCTCGGGGTCGGCTAGTATGATCGGGCCGTCGGTCTGTTCATCGTGGTTGCCCCAGACGCGGAAGCGGGCTTCGAACGTACCCTTGGAGCGGGATGTTGATAGGTCGATTGGCAAGCGGTGATTTGACATAGAAATATATTATATCACCACCGTGGTTAAACGTCCACAGATCCACAGGTGTATCTTGGTGCTTAGCTCTCAATTGCCAGCGGCGGCGGTATGATTGGCCCTAGTAGTTCGCTAATAACAGCGAAAGTGCGCGGTGCGCGTCCGGCTGTGACTAGTTGGGTATGGTATTTGCCGTGAGCCCAGGAGGCATAATCTGGAACAGTTGGCACCACCCTGCCGGACTCGGTATGTACGGGGTTTTCGGCAAGGAGCGATATGGCAATTTCGTCTGCTATCACTCTTTTTTCGCGGTACGATTTGCCTACAATGAATAGGTACCCCGGTTCATGGCCAAACATGCCCCAGTCATCCAAAGAATCAATGTTGATCTTAGGGCAGATTATCACGCGGTCGAGTGCATCCGGGTGTTCTTCGAAAAAGGCGCCAAGCTCAGCTTCTGTAGCCTCATTTTCCTTGTCCAGCCAGTATTGATGTGGATTTTCGCTGCCCACACCGTTAGGGAGTTTGAGGTATGGTACGTTGTATTCCTCCGAGGTTTCGCCCCCTTGAGTTAATTCGGCGTAGCCTCGGCGTACCAAGGCAGCTCCCTGGTGGAGGAGCTCTCCAACTTTTGCGCCAATGCTGGCAAGCCGGCCGGGACCGAGATCGTAGGGGACCATCTCACCGCCAGAATTATTTTCCATGTGATTATTTTAACATAAACGTTGTTATAAGTCAATATGTTGTGCGGGCCACATAGAAGTACCTACTCCCATTCGATGGTGCCGGGCGGCTTCGACGTGATGTCGTATACCACCCGGTTGATGCCGCGAACTTCGTTGACGATGCGGCTGCTGATGCGCACCAGCAGGTCGTGCGGCAGGTAGGCCCACTCAGCGGTCATAATATCTTCGGAGTGGAAGGCTTTGACGACCACGGCTTGTTCGTAGGTGCGGCCGTCGCCCATGACGCCGACCGATTTAACTGGCAATAGTACGGCGAAATATTGGTAGAGCGTGGGACGCACCGGGTGGTGGTCGATTTCTTCACGGACAATGGCGTCGGCTGCTTGTAGTAGCGCGACGCCCTCCGGCGTAATTTCGCCTAAGATGCGGACGCCCAGCCCCGGCCCGGGGAACGCCTGGCGCTGCACGATGCTTTCCGGCAAGCCGAGCGTTTTGCCAATCAGGCGAACCTCGTCTTTAAAGACTTCGCGCAGCGGCTCGATGAGTTTGAGGTGCATTTTTTCGGGCAGGCCGCCGACGTTGTGGTGCGACTTAATAACTGCCGCGGTGCCATTTTTGCCGCCGGAAGTTATGACGTCCGGATACAAGGTGCCCTGCACTAAAAAGTCGACATTCGGTATTTTTTTGGCCTCGCGCTCGAATATTTTAATAAATTCGCCGCCAATCACTTTGCGTTTTTGTTCGGGGTCGGTCACGCCTTTGAGGGTGTCGTAGAATTGTTTGGCGGCGCGGATCGGTTTGACACGCAAGCCCATTGTTTTATAGACGGCCAGTACTTCGTCATATTCGTTTTTGCGTAGTAA
>DASYJQ010000113.1:0-2229 GCA_035996265.1 Saccharimonadales bacterium (SeqCode) | reverse complement strand
CCCTAGTTGTAGTCATGGCTCTCCAAGCACTCGTTAGAACGTATCCTTGGTAGATTTCTCCATTTATTGGTAAAGACGATTTTCGCATAGAAGGTGAAGTTAAAGGCGTAATATCGTCGATTCGTTGACAACCCTTTTGAGTAGGTTGTGATATCCCCTGCTACAGGAAGGCTCTACCTATTTTTTATACGGGTTTTCATACTCCACCCAACAGTTTGAGTCGGGCAGCCGCCGCTGGTCGTTCCGTCAGTACATAAAACGGTGGTTTTTTGGACGAGTATAAACCACCCATATTGACATTAGCACAATGTTATGGTAGCGTGTAGTCATGAACAAGCACACCTCACTAGAGTACAATTCAAACTCAAGTAATAGGGGAATCATGGATCGCCTGCGCCGTGCCATAGGAACACGCTTAGGTAAGGCAGTACTCGGCACGACACTCGCGCTGGGTGCAGCGGGTGGTATTGCCGAAGGTGCCCATGTTGCGCACGAACACCACAAGGCACAATATGAGGCAACGCAAGGGCAGATCGCGCCAATCATAGAAAACACTATGGTAAACATTGATGTGCAGACTCTTGGTCAACAGCGCAGTCATCCTGACAAAGTAACCGAGATTGATAATCCTGATGGGCGCAGCGATGCCGTTGAGTTTATTAATGACACCCACAACACAGTGGTAATTATGGGCAAGACGGAAGATGGGAAGCCTGACCCGGCGAAGCCTCTCTTTGTAAGGTACAACAACAATACCGGCACAGGAGAGGGCACGAACGGCATAAGAGTTGTTCTGACCGCCCCTGGCGGCAACAAATGGGTTGACCAAGACCCTTACATCGGCTTTGGGGGTAGTACCGAAGGTGGCTGGGGAGCTACAGTGGCTGGCCGGGATGATACGACCGATAGAGGATATGCGAATAACAGCATGCCAGCTCCGCTCGAAGCAGCTCAAGAAATTGCGCAAACGGTTCAAGAATTTGGGCCGTACGACACCTATTCCCTGCCTAAATAGATCAAGCCAGGCTGGCGCTGAAGCCGCCCATAGCTAATAGGGTAGGCGTGCTTATAGCGCCTCCCGAATCAGCGCGCCGTGCCGCTTCCGCGCGTAATCGTAGCTGTTTTTAGATAGCCCGATTTTCTCTAGCGCATCTTCTAATTTCATGCCGCCTTTGACGCTCCGCACCACAAACATATCGCGGAGCAGCCCAGGCGTCACCTACTTGTGTATCTCGGCTTGCTTGACTGTGTCAGTAATGACCGTTTCAATAAAACGCCCCGTATAGGGGAACAATACTTAGCACTTTCTCGGTATCAGTAAGCCAGCGGAAGTAGTTACCTATTGCCGATACTTTCCGGCTGGCACCCGCTGCGCAGCGGCGTCAATAAAGTATTCGCACGCGAACGCCCTATTGACCACTCCAGCCGGCATAGCGTTGAATAGCGCTTCGGTTTGCGAGGGCATAGCCGCCAATGCCCGCTTTTTTTGCGCTTCGATGCCAGGCGGCAAATGACAAGCAATGGCGCACTGCGCTTCTGGCACTAAAGGCGGCTTATCAATATTGAAAAATAGGTTCATCTTTTTGTCGATGAGCCGCATGTTAGTCTCGTAGTTTTCTGGGGTCTGGACTGCATGAAAAACGCGCACCTGCCTTGTACTTCCCTGTAGCGCGGCATCGGTCCACGCAGAAACCGCCCGATGGTCCGGGTGGCCCGTTAACCCTTCGGGGCCAAAGGTAAGGATAGTGTCCGGCCGGCATTGCTCAATCACCGCGCGCAGGCTGGCTATTGCTTGTGGTTCCGGTGCGGCGGCGCAGCAGCCGTCTGCGTAGCCAAAATAAGAATGCTCAGTGACGCCGAGTTCTTCCAACGCCCGCTGCAGCTCCAGCCGGCGGACATCACCAAGTGCTGCCCGCGGCCATTTGGACTCATCCTGCGTGTTGCCGGCTTCGCCATAGGTAGCTGTAACGCATATAACATTCTGGCCATTCTTAACCGCGGCGGCCATGATGCCGCCGGCTAAAAATGTTTCATCGTCGGGATGGGCAGCCACAAACAAAATCGTACCGAGCCGCTTGATGTCTTCTGTTGTCCGAATCTGTTTCACAGACAATCTGCCCTTACTCGTTCTCGTTGAGGGCTTTTTTGAACTTTTCAACTAAAACGACTGGCGCCGGGTTCAACCCGTTTAAGAGCCCCAGGTACAACGTTACAAAATCACCAAAGGCA
>DASYJQ010000112.1:0-2171 GCA_035996265.1 Saccharimonadales bacterium (SeqCode) | reverse complement strand
CTAATGCCAGCGCGGCGGCGACGCCGGCCGTGGCCGGACTCCCTCCCGCCAGCGGCGACACTGTAACCGGGTTGGTGGAGACTTACAACACAGCGAATGCCGGGAGCGGCAAAACGCTGACCGTCTCCCCCACCTTTACGGTGAACGATGGCAACGCCGGCAACAATTATACGGTCACAACGAGGACCAATACCGCCGGTGTGATCAACAAAGCCGATCCTACCATCGTCGTGACGGCGTACACGGTCACATACAATAGCAACCCGCATACGGCGGGTGGAACCGCCAAAGGTGTCCTCGCCGAAAGCCTCAACGGTCTTGATCTGAGCCATACAACCCACTCCAATGCCCATGTTTATAGCACGGATTATTGGGTCTTCACGGACTCGACGGGCAATTACAAGAGTGTAAGTAATACCACGATTACCGACACGATCAATAAAGCCGACCCAACCGTTACGGTCACGCCCTATAGCGTCAACTACGATGCGACTTCGCACAAGGCGACAGGGACGGTCAAAGGCGTGAGCGACGAAACGCTTAGCGGACTGGACCTCAGCGGCACCGTTCACACCAACGCGAAAGACTATGTCAGCGACCCATGGATCTTTACCGATTCCACCGGCAACTACAATTCCACCACTGGCACGACGCACGATAGTATCGCAAGCATTAACGCGACAACCTCCGTCAATCCCTATAGCGTTTCCTACGATGGGAATCCGCATACGGCTCAGGGAACCGCGAGCGGCGTAGGTGGCGTTAACTTGAGCGCCTACTTTAACCTTAGCGGCACCACGCATACGAACGCAGGCGATTATCTGACCGATTCCTGGACGTTCACCGATCCTGCGGGTAATTACAACCCCGCCAGTGGCGTCGTCCAAGACAGCATCGCCAGAGTTAACGCGACAATTTATGTCCCTGCCTACAGTGTTCCTTATGATGGAGCCTCGCACACAGCGCCAGGTACGGCGACCGGGGTGAATGGGGTTAGCCTAGTCGCCAGCCTTAATCTTGGAGGCACCACCCATACCAACGCCGGCGACTATTTGACCGACTCATGGTCGTTCACCGATCCCAACTACAACCCGGCCAGCGGAACGCTTACTAATCACATCAGCAAAGTGAACGCGGCCATCCTGATCAGCCCCTACCATGTCACTTACGATGGCGATCCCCACATGGCAGGCGGGTCCGCCACCGGCGTTGGCGGCGTAAACTTGAGTTCCGGATTGAACTTCACCGGGACGCTACACACGAATGCGGGCAACTACTCAAGCGATCCGTGGAGTTTCTCCGGAGCGCCGAACTACAACGATGCTGGCGGAACGACCGGCGATATCATCGACCAGGCCGATGCAAACATTGTGGTCACGCCTTATAACGTCCCTTATGATGGCAGCCCGCACACCGCTAGCGGCACAGCCACGGGCGTGAAGGGCGAGAGCCTGAGTGGGCTGGATCTTTCCGGCACGACGCATACAATCGCGAGCAGCTATCCCAGCGATCCCTGGACCTTTACCGATGTAACGGGGAACTACAAGAACACCAATGGCACTACCGCAGATAGCATCAGCGCCGCCGGCGCGCCGCTGCAGATAACTGCCGGACCCGTGACAGGCTTCCAGAACTACACTTACCCTGCTACTCTTCTTGCAGCCACGGGCGGCACGCCTCCTTATACTTGGTCGGGCGCTTCCATCCCTGGCCTGAATCTAACCAGCAACGGAGTTCTGACTGGTGTGCCGACGGCGGAGGGAGTAACAAGCGTAACCGTCACCGACGCCAATAGCTTAACTGCATCGGTCTCGTTCACGATTGCCGGTCCCCAATCGATACAGGGCGCAGGCAGTCCTTCCGTCACAACGATCTCAGATGTCAGTTTGACAGGAGTATCGGTCCGCGTCCGGCAGATCGCCACGACGCCCGGCGCCCCTGTAACGGTTAACCTGAATTACAACCTGGTCGAAGGGGGGATTACGGGCGTCAACTGTCCTGCCTGCATCGATCAGCTTGCCGTTGCGTTCGTAAATACGACACCAACGACTTGCGCCTACAATGGGCAGCCTGGGCCAGGTGGAATTTCAGGCTCGGCGGTAATCAACCTTGTTGCGCCAAGTCTCCCGGGGCGATATTACATTGCATACCACAAGTACCAACAGTTTGGC
>DASYJQ010000111.1:0-1996 GCA_035996265.1 Saccharimonadales bacterium (SeqCode) | reverse complement strand
TAGTTTGTTAGTTCCCACCCGTCAGGGACTCTCATGCTGAACGCTCCGCCTATACTATCAACTTTGGTCCAATTGGCAGTGGGGTCGGTAACATTGGGGACGGGTTTAGTGTTGTTTGTGGTTGCAGTAGTCGTTACGGGTGCGGCTGTCTTCTTCTGGTTCTTGTAGATCATCCAGCCGCCAGCGCCGAGTAAAACCAGAACTACAATAATTATTATTACCTCTACCGCTCCAAAGCCTAACTGATTATTTTTGATTTTCTGCATAATGCTTCAAATATACACCAATCTTGCGCTGGCAACAACGCAACAACGCAAAATACTTGCAATACACGCAAACTTAAAATATGCTAGGCGTACAATATGGGAGTATACATAATATGAACAGGAGTAATAGGCAATATGGCTTTAGTATCTCAGCAGTGTTACTCGCTGTTCTAATAGTGACAACACTAGCTGTTGCTAGCCTGACAGTCTACCTGAAGAGCAGTGCGGCCGCCGTTCCTTCACAAACGACAACCGAACCTGCAAACGTCGCCGCAGCGCAGCCTGTATATGCTGCTTGGCCCACGCGTAGTAATAACGTGTACGGCTTTAGCTTCAACTCCCCGGCCGACTGGACGGCGTCTGGCGATTCTAAGTACGACCCAAAGGTCAGTGCAACAAGGCAAGAGTTTGGCACAAGTTTGATGCCTAACACCGGGAGTAGTGCGGTTAATATTGAAGTGTTGGATGAAACACTACAGACTGCCGAAACTTGGTACGATCAGTATTACGCCCAGACGCCAATCAAAGTCAGTAAAACGCCAGGCACTCTGAAAGGTAAACAATCAATTCTCTACGATTTTGTAGCTCCTACATATGAGACCAAGCTATACCTTTTTGCCGTAGGTTCAAAAACCTACGTGTTTTCAAGCGTTAATGAGTCCATAAATACAAGCACGTCAGCTGACTATTGGTCTAACTTCGATAACATCTTCAACTCACTAACCATACAGAAGTAATTATGCGTAAGAATACATACCCTGAAGCTCCCCTACAAACTAAAATGAAGAAGCATCTCTCCTTGATATTCGGCCTTATCCTATGCTTGGGGTCAGCTATTCTACCGGCGAGTCATGTGTCTGCCGCTACGAATCAAGCAGTCATCGGAATGCCATTCGCGGGCAAGTGGGCCTGGAATGCCAGTGTTATGCAACCGTACCCACCGTATGTTGATTCATGCCCCAGTGGAGCCTCGAACTGTGCAGGGTTTTCTAGTCACCCTTCAGTGCACCATACACCAGGAGCTGGCGACTGGGCGACAGACGTCTATGCCGCCGAAGGAACGGCTGTTAAGTTAGACGTAACCTACCAGACGGGTACTACACTGACCTTTAGCTGGAAGTCGGTCACATCATGCGGTCAAAGCACGGCAGTAAACGTGATCGTGGATGGGACAACCGTTGGCTGGATATACTTTGCACATATAAATAGTGCCGTCACTACTGGGGCGATTACCAACGGTATGACCCTTGGGACGGTGCATGATTGGGGAGCAAACTGCAACCCTGGCGTACACGTTCATACAGAGTTTAAGAATACAACGAATCATTCTTGCTACGCGGATAACGGTGCGCCAGGCGTAACACTAGCATATGGCGATAACCTTGCTGTGCTTGGTTCGAACAATACAGCAGCACAAGACGCTTGTACCAGTATTCCAGTAAGTGGCGGAGGTGGCATCCCCCACGGCACCACCACTATTGGCGCCTACGATCCGGCCACTGCTTACTTCTACGAACGCAACAGCAACACCGGCGGTGGTGCGGACTGGTCTCCTCAATTTGGCAATGCCAACTGGATCCCCATTGCCGGTGATTGGGATAATAATGGTACGGTTACGCCTGGTGTTTACGACCCAACCACGGCGACGTTTTACCTCCGCGAAAGCAACACCACCGGCCCAGCGGACATAGCCTTCCAGTATGGCAACGCCAACTGGATTCCAATTGCTG
>DASYJQ010000110.1:0-12462 GCA_035996265.1 Saccharimonadales bacterium (SeqCode) | reverse complement strand
GCTCGCCGTGTACTACATTGTCTGTCCGGCCGAAGTCAGCAGCAATTTGGCGCGCTACGACGGTCAACGCTATCCGTACAGCTACGACGGAGCCAAAGACCTCGAAGACAGCTACACCGGCTCCCGCGGCCGCGGTTTTGGCGCTGAGGCCAAGCGCCGCATTATGATCGGCACCTACGTGCTGAGCAGCGGCTACTATGACGCGTACTACAACAAAGCCCAAACGGTCCGCACCAAACTTATAAACGAATTTAATGAAGCCTTTAGCCAAGTTGATTTTTTGGTCGGCCCGGTTGCGCCGACGACCGCTTTTAAAATCGGCGAGAACACCAGCGATCCATTGGCTATGTACCTGGCCGATATCATGACCGTCGGCCCCAGCCTGGCCGGCATCCCAGCCATCAGTGTTCCGGCTGGCACTATCAATAACTTGCCGGTGGGGCTACAAATTATGGCGCCGCAGCGCGCCGACCGGGCATTGCTCGGTATGGCCAAAGCGGCCGAAGGATTACTCATATGATGCTCTACATTATTATCGCTATTGTGGTGGCTGCACTTGGCGGAGCCGGTTTTTTGATCATCAAACGTTTCCGCCCGCGCGCCCTTAAGATTGAGCATTTTCAGGAACAGTGGCAGATTTTACAAAAGCTACTGTCAGACAAGACCCGTTGGTCGGATGCTATTGTTGAGGCCGACAAATTGCTCGACGAAGCACTTAAAAAAAAGCGCTTCCACGGCGGCAGCATGGGCGAACGCCTGGTCAAAGCCCAGCGTTTATTTACCGATAACGACAATTTATGGTTTGGCCACAAACTGCGTAACAAGATCGACGCCGACCCGACCGTCAAGCTAAAGGAAACCGAAGTCAAGCAAGCCCTGATGGGCATCCGCCAAGGGCTTAAAGATATAGGAGCGCTCCCCAATGGTCAGTCCGGAAACAAGAAGTAAATATACTGCCACCATCGGCATTGAATGCCATGTGCAGCTTAAGACGGCCACCAAGCTGTTCGACGCTGTCGGCAACGACGCCCGCGAAGCCGAGCCGAACACACTGGTTGGCCCGCTGAGTTTTGGATTGCCCGGTACGCTCCCCGTGCTAAACAAAGAAGCCGTGCACTTAGCGATGCGCGCCGCCTACGCCCTGGGCACTGTCCCCCAAAAGTTCAGCACTTTTGACCGCAAGCACTATTTTTATCCCGACTTGCCGCTCGGCTACCAAATTACCCAGTTCGAGCACCCGATTGTGCTGGGCGGTTTTGTCGATGTCGATGTTAATGGCGAACCCAAGCGCATTGGCATCACCCGCGCCCACATCGAAGCCGACGCCGGCAAAAGCACTCACCCGGCTGGCAAAGATTACAGCCTGGTCGACCTCAACCGTGCCGGCACGCCATTACTCGAAATTGTTTCCGAACCGGATATGCACACTGCCGCCGAAGTCAAAGCCTATGCCCATGAGCTGTATTTGCGCATGCGTTTTGCCGACGTCTCTGATTGCAACCTGTATTACGGCAATATGCGTTTTGACGTCAACGTCAGCGTTAGTACGACCAGCGAACTTGGTACGCGCAGCGAATCCAAGAACCTGAACTCCTTCCGTTCCGTCGAAAAAGCCGTCGAATACGAAGTCGGCCGCCAGATTGAATTATTGGAAAAGGGCGAGAAAATCGTCCAGGAAACCCGCGGCTGGGACGACGCCAAACAACGTACCTTTAGCCAGCGCAGCAAAGAAGACGCCCACGACTACCGCTATTTCCCGGACCCGGACATCCCGCCGATTGAGCTCAGCGATGACCACATTGCCACGGTTGCCGCTGAAATGTCGGTCATGCCTGATGTATGGCGCACCCGCTTGGTGACGCTGGGCATCGACAAGCCCTCAATGGAATCATTGCTCGAAGCCGAACTCGACGACCCGGCCGTCAATTATCTGGCGCTTATCGAGGAAGTCATCGAAGACAAAGAATTCGCCAAAATCCTGGCTAACTGGTTCGTGAACCTCGAAGTGCCGTTGCGCCGCGACGACACCCAGACGCCCAACGCCGCGTTGACCAACCAGGGCCGTTTACATATGTACCGCACTGTCAACGATCTAGTCAAAGCCAATAAACTTAGCTCCACCAACGCCAAAGCACTGATGGCTAAAATATTGACCGGCACAGACCAAATTCAAGATGTTGAAGCTTTTGCCAAACAGCATAACATGATCCAGGAGTCAGACAGCGGCGCCATTGACGCCATTGTAAAGAAAGTCATAGAAGAAAATCCCAAAGCGGCCGAAGATGTACGGGGCGGCGAGATGAAAGCCATTGGCTTTTTAGTCGGCCAAATTATGAAACAAAGCCAGGGACGCGCTAACCCCGGCCTGGCCCAGGAACTTATCAAAAAGCAACTCGGATTATAACTGGAGGCATGATGCAAGCCTGGAAGCGAATTGAGCCTACTAAAGTACAAAAGATGGGTTTTAGGACGGTTGTTTCTAAAACTTTCAAGCTGCCGGACGGCAACATAGCCACGTTTGATCTAAAGGATGCCGAAGGCAGTGAGGCGGCGGTCGTTATCGCCTTAACTGATAATAACCGCGTAATTGTCGCCCGCCAATTCCGCCCTGGCCCGGAAATGATCATGGAGGAATTGCCAGGCGGGGGCGTAGAGCCTGGCGAGGACAAGGAGGCTGCCGTGCGCCGCGAGTTACTGGAAGAAACCGGCTACGAAGCGGGGGAAGTAACGTTTTTGGGCACTGCCTACTACGATGCATATACGAACGGCCAGCGCCATTGCTTTTTAGCCACCGGTTGCACGCTCAGTGTCCACGGGGTTAATCCCGGCGAACACGAGTTTATAGACCTGCAGCTTATTAGCATAGATGAATTATTGGACAACGCACGCCACGGAAAATTAACTGATCCGGCCGC
The DNA here is from genome assembly GCA_035996265.1 of Saccharimonadales bacterium (SeqCode). Classification (GTDB taxonomy): domain Bacteria; phylum Patescibacteriota; class Saccharimonadia; order Saccharimonadales; family UBA4665; genus PMNU01. Next base: position 9,547 of record DASYJQ010000110.1, on the reverse strand, counting down.
TGTGCTCATGGCCTACGAACGCTTACAAAAGATAAAAGAGGCAAGCTAGTTATGGTGAATAAACGTCCAACCAAAGCAATTATCGCCGCCGCCGGCTTTGGCACGCGCTTTTTGCCGCAAACTAAAGCGATGCCTAAAGAAATGCTGCCGATTGTCGATAAGCCCATTATCCAGTACGTCGTTGAGGAGCTGGTACAGGCCGGCATCAAGGACATTATTATTGTGACCGGCTACAGCAAGCGCACTATCGAAGACCATTTTGACACCCCGAATGGCGAGCTGACGGCCGTGTTGCAGGCGGGCGGTAAAGATGACGTGTTGCAGAGTTTGCGCGATATCGCCAATATGGCGAACTTTGCGTTTGTGCGCCAAAAAGAGCCGCTCGGCAATGTCGCCCCGCTGCTTGACGCCGGCCATCTCGTCGATGATGAGCCGTTTATTTACACCTGGGCCGACGAGTTCGTCCAAGCGGTGCCAAGCCGTGTTGCCCAGACCTTGGAAATATATGAAAAAACGGGCGGTTCAGTGCTGTCGTGCGTTCCGGTTACCCGCGATGAAGACTACGATCGTTACGGCATTGTTGCCGGCAAAACACAGGACGACGGCCTGATTCGTATGGCCACCGTTGCGGAAAAGCCGGGCAAGGCCAACGCGCCGTCCAACTTGGCCAGCGTTGGCGGCTATTTGCTGACCCCGGCTATTCTGCCCTACGCGGAACGCATTGCTAAGGAATGGGACGGCAAGGGCGAGCTGAAGATTCAAACTGCTATGCAGCTTATGATCGACGACGGCCACCCCTTCTACGCCTACGAGATCAAGAACGGTCATTATTACGACGCAGGCAACAAACTAGAGTACATGAAAACCGTGGTCGATTTTGCGCTCAAGCGCGACGACATCGGGCCGGAATTCGAGGCGTACCTCAAAGAGCGAGTTGGTAACTTAACCAAATAAGGGTATACTAGTAATGCTTATGAATACTGCAGAACAAATTATCGTCGTGATATTAGGGGCGACCCTCGCATTATTCCTCCTCCTGGCAATTATCGCCGCAGTGTATGTCATTCAGCTCGTTAAGGCGTTGCAGAATATTGTTAACAAGGCCGAGAACCTTATTAACTCCGCCGAATCCGTAACCGACATGGTGAAGAATACCGTAGGCCATTTGAGTGTGCTGCGGTTTGTACGCAGTGTCGTAGACCTTGTACATAGCAAAGTAAAATAAATTAAGAGGAACAACACAGCATGAAAAACGCTCCTAAAAAATTTGCAGTCGCTGCAGTCGTAGCCGCTGCAGCAGGTTATATTGCTGGTATTCTAACGGCTCCGAAGAGCGGCAAAGAGACGCGTACCGACATTAAAGAAGCCGCCGAACACGGTGTCGCTGAAGCCGAAAAACAACTCAAGAAGTTGCACACTGAACTGAACACCGTTATCAGTGAAGCTAAAACTAAAGGATCAGAGCTAAAGGGTAAGGCTCAAGAAGAGCTTGAAAAAGCCACTACTGCCGCCCAGGCTGTTAAAGAAAAAGCCCGTGAGCTTCTCAGCGCCGTCCATGAAGGCCACGCTGACGACAAAGATCTTAAGAAAGCCATTAGCGAAGCCGCCAAGGCTGTTGACCACTTGAGGTCTTTCCTCAAAAAAGTCTAGTGAGTACGTGAGTGCGCCACTACAGAGCCGGCTGAATAACACTGGCTCTTTTTGGTGAAACCCAGGCGCCCTGTTCGTCGCGCTTGCTGCCCAGTTGGCGGGCATTAATCAGGCACCGTATGATCGCTACGATCTGCACGGTATCCATAATAAAGAAGCAGAAGTACATGATTGGGACGTACAGACTCAGAAACAGCTTTTGTATAAAGGTATGGTGCTCGTCCGGCAGCAAATTCCACAGCACATATACGGTGACGGTCAGATAGCCGCCAACCAGCAGTCCGGGCATACGATGAATGATCGCCTGGTACACAATGAAGCTGAGCAAGATTGGTTGCAGTAAAAGGATAATCTCGCTCAATACGGCAAAGGGGATGCGGTACCAGGTGAGCATACGGCTACACTTGGCGTTGTCGAGATTGCCGAATAGTGCGCGATATTTGACCAGGTTTTGCATGCTGCCTTGCTTCCAGCGGTAGCGCTGGCGGAAGAGGGCTTTGTATGACTGGACGCCTTCGGTGGTCGCGACAACGTTTGCGGCGTACACGATGCGCTGTTTTTTGTTGCCTTGGGAAACAATCTTAAGGCTCAGGCCGATGTCTTCAGTGGAAGTGTCGGTGTCATAGAAGCCCACTTTTTTAAGCGTTTCGTAGCGGTAGGTGCTAGCCACTCCGCCGACGATGAACTCGGAGTTAGTCAGCGTGTAAAATTTCTTGGAGCGATAGCCGATCATGTGTTCAAACTTCTGGAGCATGCCGAGGATAGTGTGTTGTTCCATGATTTTGACATTGGCTGCAACGCCAACAACCTGCTTGTCGCGGAAGTACTCCACGGCATTGGCGATGGCATTGGGGTGCAATGAGGAGTCGGCGTCGAGCGTCATCGTCAGCCCGCCGCGCACAGCATGCGTGAGGGCATAGTTGAGGCCTGCGCCTTTACCGGCATTCTTTTTGCGCTCGAGCAGACAAATGGGCGGCAGATTGCCGACGCGTTTGTATGTCCGGATGGTTTTGCCGTCTTTGGTTGATACGACCGTCTGTATCCTCAGGCTGTTTTTGGCGATGTAATCACGCACAATCTTGGCGGTGTTATCAGTGGAGGCGTCATCGATGACGACAATAGAGACATTGCGGTAGGTGCCGGCGCAGATAGTTTCGATAGTGCGGATAACACCCATCTCTTCGTTGTGGGCTGGCACGAGCACGGTGACATGCGGATTGTAGACGCTCCGTTTAGTCTTTTTTACTTTATGCGCACGCCGAAACTGCTGCATGTCGTATATATTAGCGCCAATGGTATATAAACCGAGGTGAACGAAATTAATCATCCCGACAACCAGTAATAGCCAAAAGAAAATGTTTGAAACTGACATACCGCACCTTTACACACAAAGTTATTGTGTTTATATAGCTTACTATATCACATTTATCTGTATCCTGCCAGGTAGTATCGGTAAAACTAGGAGTCTGCGCTGCAGAATTGTTACAATGTGGATAGTATGAAAATTTATCTACAGAAACTGTATCGCCGCCCCGCGTTTTGGCTGGCGATCTTGGCGGCCATTTTATACTGCTCCTGGCCCTTGGCGTATGTGCTTAACCCGGCAGTTGGGCGGCACGCTCTGGCAAGCCAGCTGGAGACCTCCGGCCAGCCGTTTAACTGGGTATTTATCGGCGGCGACGTGCTCACCGGGGTGGTGCTGGCGATAGCGATCCTCCTGCAAATGCGTGCGGTGTGGCAGGCCGGCCGGGCTGTGCGATGGAGCGCAATCGGCTACTTGTTGTTCGGTTTGCTAGCGGCAACGGCCGCTATAGTGCCGTTGAATTGTGATCCCCAAGCCGGGACGTGCGGCGTATTGTGGCGCGACCCCTATATTATTGTCCATGGCGCAGCCAGTATCGTGTCGGTCATCGCTCTGTTAGTCAGCGTGGCAGTGCTTGGCATTATGGCGTACCGCCGGCGCGCCTCAAGGGCAGCGCGCTATACTCTCGGTGCGGTGCTCGCCGGTTGGCTGCTTTTTGGCATCGGCTCAGTTGTTGAATTTTTGCTCCATGTGACCGGTAATGCCATGCAGGATTATTTTATTACCTTGTGTAGCATTTCAGTGGTCGTGGTTATCGGTGCGCTTGAATACATGCACCTCACTAAAAAGGCCGGCTGGCCAATGCCGTCACAAGAACGTCAATTACAAACGTAGTGAGCCTGTTGTAAAAGTGGCTCCCGGACAAGCGCCCGCTTTTTCGGTATACTAGAATGACATGAGGAGGGTTCGTGGCCGATACCAAAGCTAAGACTGCTTTAGCGCCGAGCGATTACGTCCACTTACACAACCACACGCAGTACAGTCTGCTTGACGGGTTGACTAAAGTGCCGGCGCTTGTTGAATATACCAAAAAAGCCGGTATGGTTGCTGTCGCCCAAACCGACCACGGCACGCTGAGCGGTGCGATTGATTTCTACAAGGCCGCCACGGCCACCGGCATTAAGCCGATTATCGGCATGGAAACGTATGTTGCGGCACGGACGATTGCCGATAAAGAAGCCGGCAAAGACAAAGTTTACTATCACCTGATTATCCTGGCTATGAACGAAACCGGGTATAAAAATCTGATGAAGTTGTCGACGGTCGCCAACCTGGAAGGCGTGTATTACAAACCGCGCGTCGATCATATTTTGTTGGAAAAATACAATGAAGGCCTGATTATACTCAGCGGTTGTATTGGTGGCGAAGTAGCTGACGCCGTGCGCCAAGGCCAGTACGACAAAGCGGTTGAAATCGCCGGTTGGTACAAACAAGTCTTTGGCGACCGTTATTATATCGAGATCCAAGACCACGGCCACCCTGATCATCCGAGCAAGTGGGACGAGCAGGTCAAGGCCAACGCCCAGCTCATTAAGCTGGCCGAAGAACTTGGCATTCCCTGCGTGGTAACCTGCGATGCTCATTATCTGACGCACGAAGACCAGACCGCCCACGAAATTTTGCTTTGCGTACAGACCGGTTCGTTCCTGAGCGATGAAAAGCGCATGTCGCTGGCTAATTTTGAGCTGCATGTGACCGACCCCAACGAAATTATTAAACGGTGGGGCAAGGATCATCCTGATTTCATTACCAATACCCGGGCGATTGCCGACCGCTGCGATCTGACGATTGAGCTCGGCAAGATCCTTATCCCCAAGTTTCCGGTACCAGAGGGCGAAACCGAAAAGACTTTTCTCGACAAACTGGTGTTCAGGGGCTTGGCCGAGTGCTACGCCGGCAAAACATTGGAGGAAGCCTCGGCGTTATCTATTGATGCAGTCAAAAAGTTGCTCAGCGAAGAAGTGCTGCAACGCGCCGAATATGAGCTAAAAGTCATCGACGGCATGGGCTTTAACGGCTACATGCTTATCGTCCAGGACTTTATTAACTGGGGTAAAAACCAGGGTATTATCTTTGGGCCGGGGCGCGGTAGTGCGGCGGGGTCGATTATTTCGTACACGTTACACATTACCGATCTTGACCCGTTGTCGTACGGCTTGCTGTTTGAACGCTTCCTGAATCCCGACCGCATCAGCATGCCGGATATTGACGTCGACATTCAAGATAACCGCCGCGACGAAGTCATCCAGTACTGTTCTGAAAAATACGGCGCCGACCGGGTGTCGAACATTGTCACCTTTGGCAAGATGGCCGCCCGGGCTGCAATTCGTGACGTAGCCCGCGTTATGCAAGTGCCCTATGCCGAAGCCGACCGGCTTTCTAAAATGGTGCCGGCGCCGCTGCAGGGCCGCCACATTCCCCTGAAGCTGAGTATTGAAAACGACCCGGACCTTAAGCGCGAGTACGAGACCAACGACACCTCCAAGCAGGTGATTGACTTAGCTATTGCCCTGGAAGGTACGATCCGCAGCCACGGCGTGCACGCCTGCGGCGTCGTGATTGCCCCCGGCGAGCTGGTGCAATATGTGCCGCTCGAAATGGCTCAAAAGGGCGTCGTGGCCACGCAGTTTTCGATGGGCCAGATCGAAGAACTCGGCCTGTTAAAAATGGACTTTTTGGGCCTGTCGAACTTAACAATTATTAAGAACGCCCTACGTATTATTAAGCGTGTGCACGGCGACGACATCGTGTTGAGCGAAATTCCGCTCGACGACGAGGAGACATTTAAACTGCTGGGCCGCGGCGATACCACTGGTGTGTTCCAGTTTGAATCGTCAGGCATGAAGCGCTATCTGCGCGACCTCAAACCGACCGAATTTAACGATGTCATCGCCATGGGCGCCTTGTACCGCCCAGGTCCGCTGTCTGCCGGCCTGACCGACAGCTTTATAAAGCGCAAAAACGGCCTCGAGGAGGTATCTTATGCCCACCCGTTAATGGAAGCCGCCCTCGGCAGCACCTACGGCGTGCTGGTGTACCAGGAGCAGGTGATGCAGATTTCACGCGACGTGTGCGGATTTACCGGCGGCGAGGCCGACACACTGCGCAAAGCCATCGGCAAGAAAAAGCTCGACGTGATGCAAAAGATGCAGGTCAAGTTTATCAATGGCGCTGTCGATAATGGCGTCCCCAAGGCGGTTATCGAAAAGTTCTGGAAAGACTTGCTCGGCTTTGCCGACTACTGTTTTAACAAGTCGCACTCTGCCTGCTATGGCATGACCTCGTACTGGACGGCGTACCTCAAAGCGCACTATCCATCGGCTTTCATGGGCGCTCTGATGACCAGCGACTACGACGACACCGACCGCCTGAGCATTGAGATTACCGAATGTCAAAAAATGGGTATCGACGTGCTGCCGCCGGACGTTAACGAGTCCTACCACGAGTTCGCCGTCGTCCGTGATAAGCAGAATTCCAAAAACGTCAAAGCCCCAATCCGTTTCGGCATGGACGCTATCAAAAACGTCGGCACCGGCGCCGTGGAAGAAATTCTTCGCGCCCGTGCTGAAGGCGATGGCTTTGAAAGCCTGGAAGACTTTTTGGGCAAGTGCTCCACGCGCAACGTTAATCGCAAAGCTTTGGAAAGTCTGGTTAAGGCCGGCGCTTTCGACCGTTTTGACGACCGCTCGGTGCTCATGCACAATATGGACCTGATGTTGGCCTACGGCAGCCGCTTGCAAAAAGAGGCGCTCAGCGGCCAAACCGACCTGTTTGGCAACCTGCTGGACGAAGCGGTGACGAAGCCGAAATTGAACCTCGAAAAAGCCGCCACCATATACAACCAACGCGAACAATTACTCTGGGAGCGCGAATTGCTTGGCCTGTATCTGAGCCAACACCCGCTGGCCATGTTTAAAGACTACCTCGAAGAGCAAACTATGCCGCTCGGCTCACTCAAACCGGAACACGACGGCAAAGCCGCGGTTGTCGGCGGCGCAATCGTCGATATCCGTGAAATAACCACCAAGAACAACCAGAAGATGGCGTTCGTGAAGCTGGAAGATCAGTTTGGCGAACTCGAACTTATATTGTTCCCGGGTGCTTACCAGCAAACCGCCGGACTATGGGAACGCGACCGTATTATACTGTGCCGCGGCAAAATATCCGCCAAGGACCGCGAAGGCAACATCGGCGAAGAGCTCAAGATAATGGTTGATGACGCCCGCGAGATCACCGCCGAACAGGCCCAAGCCTACCAGCTTACCGGTAAGCGCATCAAACTGCCTGGCGAGAAGCGCAGCGCAGCCGCTGCAGCCGGTACGCGGGGCAAGCCATCACTCACGGCCGCGCCAGCTGGGGCCAAAGCCGCCAAGCGGTTGTATGTACGTCTGAACGATAGCAGCAACCAAAGTATGCTGGTATCGCTCAAACAAGTCATTGATGCTAATCAGGGCTCGACCGAGGTCGTCTTAGTGCTCGGTCCGACCGACAGTAAACAAGTCATTAAGCTGCCGCTCAAGATCAGCACCGACGAACCGGCGCTTGCCAAGTTGCGCGACATCGTCGGGCACGGCAACGTCAAGATCCAGTAATAAATATATTTCCGTTATTACTGCCTGGTGGCACGCGCTGCCCTGATTGAGGCGGATGCGGCCTTCAGTTCGGCGGTAGTACGCGGCAATTCCTGCGCGCCATTCTGCTGCAGCAGACGGTCCATGCGGCTGGTGGTGAGCGGGTCTACTACCTGGTTTCTGTAGACGAATTTTATGGCTGTTTCGTCAAAGTGGCTGGCGGCTTCGCGTACGTAGGCGTTGATGTCGGTCGAGCTAGGCAGTTGGTAGTCAGGTCCTTGTGGGAGGCTTGCCATAAGCTGTGTAATAATAACGTATTCCACGTATGCTTTCATTTTTAGCTCGCGGCTGGGTTCGGTATCGCCGGCCATATGCTGGAGCATTAATTCCTCGCGGTAGGTAAACGCTTCGGGCGGTGGGATTTCGCCCTGCACGATAAGCTGCAAGTCGCCCCCCGTCAGGTCTTCACGGAGGTTAATGTGCGTCAGGCCCATCGGTTCAAGAACTTTCACACCTTCAGTTTTTTCCTTCAGTTCCGGCCGTTCGGCGAATAGCCGTTCGAGTTCCGGTTCAGCATTGCCGGCAATTACAAGTTCACGTTGGCGCTGTAGCTTTCCGGTGCGGCCGATCTTGGAAGAAAAATCGTCGGCTACTGCGTCAACGCTACCCAGTGAATAGTCGGGTACGACTTCCTTGAATGAAGCTATCACCTCTTTGCCGAGCGCCATGTCATCGCCCTTTACGTCAAAACTGCCCACTGCCTTACGCGAGCCGTAAATCGACCGGACGACGACTTCCATTTGTGTACCCTGCATTTTATTCGTAGCTATGTACTTGTCGATTGTATCCGCCGGATATTTTGCCGGGTCCATGTCGGCGATTTCTTGTAATATTCTGGCCTTGACCTGGGCATCCTGGCCGCCGCCTTCCACGATGAGTACATCTGACTCCTCCATTTTTGCCGGGAAGTCAGCGAAGTCATCTGCGGTGCCATGCGGCCCCGGCCAATAATCGATGATGACAGGCGGCAAATTGAGGTGGCGTTCGGCGAAACTTTGCTTGCGCGTTTCGGCCGTTTCGGCAGCTTCGCCGCCCGCTGACACTGTCTGCCCCAGGTTGACGCCTTCAATCATGCGCCGGGCGGCTTCAACGGCATCATCATCCATGCCCTCGTACGGCTTTTCGGCCACAGGGGGAGTGCCGCGGTTGACGTTAAGTGTATTAAGGTGCGCGGCAGCGGCTGCGACTTCCTCATCGCTCATGCCGCCAGGGGCGCGTGGTGGTGCTTCCGCCGGGTCGAATGGGGGTACGACCTCTGACAGCGTTTCATCGCCGAGTGGCGCTAGGGGTGGCGTTTCGAGTAGTAGTTGTTCAGGCATGCGTTTGTTGTTTTGAAGTTTTAATTTTTAATGGGGGAAAGTTACTGCTAGTGGATGACTCCTGCGGAGCGGGTCAGGATGAAGCCGATAACAGCCGTGGCTACCAGGGCGATGTCTAAGAATTTGTGGCGGGTAATAAAGGCTTCGCCCTTAACCAGTGTACGGTGCCAGAATAGGCCGTGCCGTAGGACGAAGACCGAAACACAGACTACGGCTAGCACGCTGACCACGAAGGTGCTCCAGGCGGCTTGGCCATTGGTAATCAGTTGGATTCGTGAAACATTCTTGGTATCAACCGTTTTGCTGTTGTTAGCTTTGGCGACACCGGCGTTAGCGACGGCAGTGGCGTTGGTTTCTTTCGGCTTTTCGGCGGCGGGAGTCTCGGCGGGCGTGGCAACGGGTGTTTCCGAGGCCGGAGCGGTAGCCGCAGGCGCTGGGGTCGTTACTGGCGTGCTGGCTGCCGGTTTAGGAGTGACAGGCGCCGGAGCGGCAGCAGCTTGCGGTGTAGCGTACATGGCGACGATGATCGTTTGCGGGCCGGTGCCCTGGTAATTAGGAGAGTTAGCAATGCCAAAACCAACTTC
>DASYJQ010000109.1:0-2084 GCA_035996265.1 Saccharimonadales bacterium (SeqCode) | reverse complement strand
GGGTATGAAAGATAGTGTTCGGGTCTTCACGGCGTACCGCCACAGGGATTATCCCGGTTGCTACAAATTGTTCGGTATATGGGTCAGAATCAAGGGAGATGGGGTATGCTTGGGGTAAGTTTCCACCATAACTGGAATTCCAATCTGGCCAGATTGATCCCAGTTCGGCGAACTCTTCTCGCCTCTCGGTCAGTATGACACGAGCCTGTAAAAGCGGCGGCCAATGTTTACCTACTGGGTAGCCCTCGGTCATCAGGCTCATATACCTAGGATAATCTCAGTATCTAAGTATATTTTCATCCTTCTAGCATAGCTCATCATCAAGAAGCCGCCGAATTTCCTCTATGTAAATCCTCTCTAATTCCTCACAAGTTATCTTAAGCCACATACACCCCCTGCCAAAAAATTTTCTGTGAAGCTTCACCTCGACTCCATTCTCCTTGTCATTTCTCTGTTATATTTATTCTTATGAAGTTGCTTAAAGAAATCCTTGAAACTGCAATGGTTGCCGCCTTTTTGAAGGCCGAGCTACCGTCTGCGCGATTTGGCGACGAGCTTAAGAAAGCTATGAACGCGTTAGGCGTGGCCGAGTCAATCATCTCTGAACCCAATGTAGAGAATGAAACCGAGAACGAACTACGCGCCCGAGTGTTGGGGAGTTACCGCGGCTATAGGCAAAACCGCCAAATCTTTCAAGGCTTTCCCGCGGACCTGTCTTGGTACGAAGCAGAACTGGCCCGCGAAGAAATAGGTGGTCTGCACTATGTAGACTACAGCTATTGGAACGAGCTCAGCGACCACACGCACCTGGTAAAGAACGCCGTTGCAAATATCAATAAAGGCAAAATTATCTTTAATATGAGTAATGATCGATTTTTGGCGGTCGCCGAAGATATCCGGCACGGCCAACACGACTTTGAGCCGATGATCGTGTGGGGCGAGAGCAAAGCCCCGGTTCTTACCATTCTGGAAGGGCATCTGCGGGCAACGGCATTTGGCCTGGCGGGCGAGAATGCGCCTGCAACCATAAAAGTCATCGTCGGCCTCAGTGATCAACCACAATAATCTGTTCAGTTAATCACTCTGTGCAATAACCTCGCTTGCTGCCGATTGCAAAGCGGCTGCCAGCTGTTCGGCATGACCAGTGTCGGTGGTTAAACCGGGGAATCCCGGAATACCGCGCCAGTAGCCTAATCCTCCTCGCACATGACCGACGTCGATGTCCGCAAAGGGCACGTCAAGTCTATTCTCGGCAACTGCGACGTGCGGGTCCAAACCTCTCATTGCCCCGGTGCTATATTCAAACTGCGTTGCCATAGTTGCCCTGCCGGCCTTTTCGGCTATGCTCAGCCAAGCTTCGCAAATCGCCGTGCCAGGCAGTCCCAACTCTTTATCATAATCATAGCCATCCCGTACTATTCGTCTGTTGAACCACGATAGCCCTTCCGGGTGAGGGGTGTAGTCCGCTCCCCATGCCCAGTAAGCCCCATCTTTTTCCCATTCGAAGACGCGTGTACTCAAACCGTAACCGTGCAGTACTGTGCCGCCTACGAACCTATGCTGCTGTATCAGCAACTTGTTGTAGTGCCGAATACGTTCGACAGCATTTGCCGCCATAACTGAATGCTACCATATGTCTAATATAAGGTAACGAAATCAGCGCACTAAGCACTAATCCTCTACGCTTCTCTGTGTCCGGCAATTTTTTCTGTGTGCGGCTTAGGGAGCAATGCTACAAAAGCGGGGCTGAGCTGCTCGCGTAGCTCGTTAGGAGTAAAGATGCGCGCCGGGTCCTGGCCCGAAGTAAAATGCGTTTCTAATTGCACGTATGTGGCGAGCAACTGTTGCTTGTCGGCATTGCGTATCGGCCTACCGGGTGAAAGCCCGGAAGTAATGTGGCGCATATTGTCCAGCAGCACATCAATGTCCTGCGGGTTGGACGATAGCGTGGCAAGCGTGGCGATACTTTCTATGTAGTCCCGGTCGGTAAGTGTGCTGACGCCAATGGCGGTGTCAATGACGGCGTGTGTCAATTTGTTAAAGGCATAGCTGGCCCGCAACGCTAGAAAACCCGCTATGACAAA
>DASYJQ010000108.1:0-1906 GCA_035996265.1 Saccharimonadales bacterium (SeqCode) | reverse complement strand
ATGCAAACTGCCTCTAGCCGATCGCTTAGCCAGTGGGACCAGTTCGTTCTGGATAATGCCCTTGGCATAGGCGTTGCTCTAAACTTCGTGGGCTTTGATGTCATTGGTTCACGCGCCGCGGCGGCGATAGCGTGGCCCGGTAAGATTGTAACCTGGCTCGCAGGCGCAACGTTTACCATCTATCTGATGCACTTACCTATTTCTCAATTTCTAACTGCAATGTCCCCTTGGGCGGTCGGCAGTTGGCAAGAACGCACCTTGGTTTACATTGGAACCGTAGGATTTGTATTTTTGATCGCCCATTTTACCGAAAGAAAAAAATATGCCTGGAGAATGGCGATAGAAGAGATATGGCGGCAAACCGCATCAATCTTTTCGGCGATTATGGCTGCCGCCAGGGCGGCATATATCGGACGCCACCGTAATGCGCCTTTGGGACAGAGCACCGCCATGTCCGACGTGCGACATGGTTATCCTCGGTGATCGAACATGGCCGCCCCGTAACTCCCGTTCGCAGCTTCAGCCTGGCCATGATCGGCAAGTGTGCATTCTGCTATCCGGAGCAGGAACGCACTGGCTTAAATTGGACGTTCCCCATAACGGGCAGGGTTGAAAGAGAGCCGGCAGGCAGGTTGACCCAGAACTCTGAAATAACAAGCCATTCCGTTTAAAACTATCCATGTTGCCAGTGCGGTTGCCAAATGCGGGAGCAGGACATTGATTCTTCCCGAAGATCTGAGACAGTGGATTGATTCATTGCGAGGCGACCGCTGACCGTCCCTTTTTGTTGGTACAGTGTTGGTACGGAACCAATTTCTCTATGATAAAATATTGTATATACAGACCCTTACCAAGAATTCGACGGTCCTCTTCTGGGCACCATTTAAATTCAATGACGTAGCGAAGAGGCGGTGCGGATAAATAAATCCGTTCCTCGACTATGCGGCACGCGACCAGCGCGAATGCTGCCCGCTGTGTTCGTTTTGCATCAGAAGAAGCTGCAGGGAATGTCCGCTTTGCGCCCGAAGCGGACGTCGCTCCACGAATGAAAACGGCGGCACAATGGCCGCCGTCTCATGCTCGTTATGAGCGATTATCGTCAGGCGGCCTTTTTCTTGCGGCGGCGTGTTGCAATTGCACCGGCGAGACCAGCGCCGAAGAGCGAGAGCGTTATTGGTTCTGGGATTTTACCCAGACCTTCCGTCGCAGTGAACGTAGACGATGAAGTTCCATCATTAAAAACTAAGACGCCGCCGGTGGTCACAACGGCACCGTCGTTCCATTGGACCAAAGATGCTGTCCCGATGATAGGTCCGAAGGAAGATACCATATCATAAGGCCCGGCATTCATGAGATTGAACAGGTCTGAGCCGCCGCCAACCCCGCCCCGAGAAAACCCAATGGCGCTGACGCTCGCGTTCGCAAAGAATCTAGTCGCCGACGTGAAATCGAAGGTCCCCAGGCCAAGGATCAAAATGCTTGCCGTCACGCTGTCGTTGGACAGGCAAGCGACACCACACGAGACCACCTTGGCCGTGTCGCCGACCGCGGTAATCGTAAAAGATAGCGGGGCCTGTAAACCAAACGCGACACCGCCCAAAGTTCCCGACCCCGACCCGGTCTGAACGTAGGTAATCGGCCCGGCCGACGCGCCCCCTGCCAACGCGAAAAGCCCTACAGCGCCAGCTAATAAACCGATTAACTTCTTCATGAGCCCGACCCTGCGAATTGTGTCGGCGTTAACCAAGCAATCACCGTGCCAATAAGGGAATGAAGGTAATTCAGAAGGTTATAGGAACGGAATTATTGATAGTGTTAACAACAAATACGATTGCATGCTGACAGCCTATCAACTGACCTGTTTCTGGAGTGCTCCGACGTCGGTTCAGCCCACAAGGCTCGGGTG
>DASYJQ010000107.1:0-1791 GCA_035996265.1 Saccharimonadales bacterium (SeqCode) | reverse complement strand
CAGATCCACGGTGTCCAATCCAGCCTACCTTCGGGAAAAGCGGCCCTTTACGGTGAAGTCAATACAGTAGCCAACTTCAGCAACATGCTCATCAGAAAGTACGCGGCAACGGAGCCAACGGTAAGTCTGGGAGGCGTGAGTACTTTTGGCGGGCTGGTAGTCACTTCAGTAGCCTTGAATCCGGCCAATGTAGTCGGCGGAAATGGCAGCCAAGGCACGGTTACGCTTAACGGACCGGCGCCAAGCGGCGGAACAGTTGTTGCTTTAACGAGCAGTAACACCGCGGCGGCGCAAGTCCCGGCGAACGCGACGGTCGCAGCCAATGCGACTACGGCTACATTCTCGATCACTACGAGCACAGTTGCCTCGTCCACGAGTTCTACGATCACGGCAAATTATAACGGCAGCTCCCAAGCTGCCACCTTGACCATTCTTCCGCCAGTCAGTGTCAGTTCACTGGTACTCAATCCAACGAGTGTAGTCGGCGGCAGCAATTGGCAAGGTACGGTAACGCTGAGCGCAGCCGCACCGAGCGGCGGAATTTCCGTAAGCTTAAACAGCGACAATACGGCCGCGCAAGTGCCACCCAGCGTGACCGTGGCGGCCGGCGCAACCAGTGCTGTGTTTACCGGCACAACCACTAATCCAGCTACTCAAACCACCGCGCACATTACCGCCAGCTCCAACAGTTCTTCCCAGACTGCGAGTCTCACAATTGCTCCGTCTGGGTCAGCGACCTACCGGAGCGCTATAACGGTTGCGAATCCGGGCGGGACGACGCTGACGGCATACCAAGTTCACATCGTGCTGGGAGCTTCGTTTGATTTCACCAAAGCTCAATCTAATGGCACAGATATTCGATTCACCGCCAGCGATGGCGTAACTGCTCTTCCCTTCTGGATCGAAAGCTGGAACCGCGCTACCAGCAGCGCCAGCTTATGGGTAAACGTTCCTACTATCGACAGCGTCAACGGCGCGACTCTTTACATGTATTACGGGAACTCCACTGCAGCCAGCGCCTCGAGTGGCAATTCCACATTTGATTTCTTCGATGACTTCAGCGGCGGAACCGTGGACCCAACGAAGTGGACCGCGACTGGGGGTACGTGGTCCATTGCCAGCGACACGCGCGCGGATGGGACCGCTGGCGGGGTGCTTCACGGAGTTCTATCTGCCCGACAGGCCTTGGCGACTTCTTACACTGGAACCGACTACGTTGTTCAGGTTTACGGCAAGCAGGTTGGCGGTAGGATGTGGGGAGTAGGGACCCGGGTCAGCAATGGTGTAAGCAACATGTACACCGCCAACATCTACGACGACCTCAATACCACTAAGAATCTGTATCTGTACACTTGGCTGAACAACCCGAGCAACAGCGCGACACTTACGTTAGGAAATGCGGCTGTCGGAACAGTCAGCCCCAATATCTGGTACCAATTAATGGTAAAGGTACATTCGATTAATATTGATGTTTACAAGAATGGAGTTCTTCAGATCCACGGTGTCCAATCCAGCCTACCTTCGGGGAAGGCGGCCATTTACGGTGAAGTTAATACCACCGCTAACTTCAGTAATATGCTAATCAGAAAGTACGCTGCAACGGAGCCAACCGTAAGTCTGGGAAGCTTGAGTACTTTTGGCGGGCTGGCAGTCAGTTCAGTAGCCTTGAATCCAGCAAATGTAGTTGGCGGAAACAGCAGCCAAGGTACGGTTACGCTCAGCGCACCGGCGCCAAGCGGTGGAGCTGTTGTTGCTTTAACGAGCAGTAACACTACGGCGGCGCAAGTCCCG
>DASYJQ010000106.1:0-5166 GCA_035996265.1 Saccharimonadales bacterium (SeqCode) | reverse complement strand
GCACCGCATACGAAACCACTCCCACCGACAACACATTGTTTGCCTATAAAGGCGCTCCGATTTTAACTGTCCAGACTTGCTCCGGGGTTTGGTACCAAAACCGTCAACTATTCACCTTTGACCTGGTGAAGGCCCAATAACATGCACATCCTTGCTGACGTTTTGTTCTATATGTTCGTCAGCTTCGGGATGATCACCACTGTGCATCTCGGCTTGTATATTGGCGGCGCTAATATATATGACATCTGGCAATACCGCCGCCAGGCCCGTCAGGCAGGTACCCGCCGCCGCAAGCGACTGCCCGGTGTCAGCGTGGTAATCCCCGCCTACAACGAGGAAGTGTCTATTGAGCGCTGCCTGGAATCGGTCCGCATGACCAAATATCCGCACCTTAAAGTGATGGTGCACAACGACATCAGTACCGATAGCACGGCTGACATTATCCGGGCTTACCAACAGAAGTATCCTAAGTTTGACCTGCGCTTAGTAAATCGCCGGCACCGTGCCGGCAAGGCAGGCGGCGTTAATTATCTGATCCAAAAGTACGCCAAGACCGAGTTGGTAATGACTCTCGACGCCGACTGCATACTGCGCCCGGACTCTATCCGTAAGGCGGTTGAGTATTTTGATGACCCTAAGGTTGTCGGTGTCGCCGCTAATGTGCGTTTGCTTGACAAGCGGTCGGTATTGGGCATTTTGCAGCAGTTCGAACACCTTATCGGTTATCGTTCCAAGAAGTTTTACACCATTGCCAACTGTGAGTTTATCGTCGGCGGCGTCGCATCAACGTACCGCCGCGACATTTTAGACAAGGTCGGTTATTACGGCACCGACACCCAAACGGAAGACATCGGCTTGAGTATGAAGATTGTCGCTCTTGGCAACAAAGAACACCGTCTGGTGTACGGTTCAGACGTCGTGGCCATGGCCGAAGGCGCTCATACCTTTAAGATGTTGCTCAAGCAGCGCTACCGCTGGAAGATGGGCAGTCTGCAGAACCTGTTAATCCACGCCCGCCTGCTGTTCAACCCGAGCCGCAAGTATAGCCCCAGCCTAACCTTCTACCGATTGCCGATGGCTTTCTTTAGCGAAATTATGTTGCTCATGCAGCCCCTGATAGTGGGCTTCATCTTTTACCTGAGTTTCCACTACCACACCTTTGGCTTGTTCCTGGGCGCCTATCTGACGATTACACTGTATGTGTTGTTGACTATTTGGCCGGACGAGCACAGCACGATTGCCCGCAAGCTGCAAAAGAGCCTGTACGCGCCGTTCCTGTATTTCGTGTTCTACATCATGGACACCGTCCAAGTTATCGCTATCGTCCGTTGCCTGCTCAACCCCAAGATGGTCGCCCGCCAAACCAAAGAGCAGCAAGCCGCCTGGACACCCCCGACCCGCTCAGGCCAACAAGCCTCGTTCTTTTAAGCGAAATGTAAGTAAACCGGGCGCGCGCCGCTCTGTTTGCCTTACATCTCGTGGAAGACTTGGATGTGGGCGCCGAGGCTGTTGAGGCGTTCGGCGATGTCTTCATAGCCCCGGTTGATGGTGTAGATGTTGCGCAGGGTAGAGATACCGTCGGCGGCAAGCATACCGATCAGCAGCAGTGAAGCCGGGCGCAGGGCAGGCGGGCAGACGACGTCGGCCTTGTTGAATTTAGTCGGCCCGATAATGTACAGACGGTGCGGGTCCGCCAGTTCGACGTTCATGCCAACCTTGGTCATCTCGGTGAAGTAGATGGCGCGGTTTTCGTACATCCAGTCGTGGATTAGCGTGCGGCCTTCGGCCACGCCGGCAATCGGTACGAAGTACGGCAGGTTGTCGGCATTAATGCCGGCCGGGTAGACGTTTGGGTGGATCTTATCGATCAGCGCCGTAAGCTTGCCGTTGTGCTTGTGTATGGTGAGGTCAACGAGGTCGGTATGGCCGTTGGCGGCCTTATAGCGTTCAGTCTGGTCAATAACCACGCCCATCTTTTTCAGTTTGAGCAGTTCCAGCGACAAGAAGTCGATTGGCGCGCGGCGGATAACAATGCTGGAGTTGGTGGTAATAGCTGCCGACATAAAGAACATCGCTTCGATGGGGTCTTCGGCCAGCTGGTAGGTGATGTTCTTTTTAATAGTCGACAGACCCTTGATGTGCAGCACGGTGCTGCCGACGCCTTCGATCTTGACGCCAAGTTTTTGCAGGAAGAAACAGACATCCTGCACGGCATAGTTGGCGCTGGCGAACTGCATAATGGTTTCGGATGTAGTACGGGCGGCGGCAAAGATAGCGTTTTCGGTAACGGTGTCGCCGGTTTCGTACAAGGCAAAGCGGCCGGCCGGCTTTTTGTTGGCGGTTACGACGTAGTGGCCACGAGTGGCTACGATGTCGACGCCGAACTCCTGCAGGGCAAACAAGTGCGGTTCAACGGTGCGCTGGCCCAGTTTACAACCGCCGGCGTAAGGGATGTTGAATTTGTTGTAGTCGTGCATCAGCGGACCCATCATCATCAGCACCGAGCGGGTTTTGCGGGCGGCCTCAGCATCTATTTGGTCGAGCTTGAGTTCGCGCGGGCGGCGAATTTCAAGGTCGTTGCCGTTACTCCACTTAATGTGTACGCCAATACTTTGGAGCACTTCGATAATGCGATAGACTTCTTCGATTTTCGGGAAGCCGATAAATTTAGTGATGCCGTAATTAAGCAGGCTGGCGCATAGCAGGCCGACAGCGGCGTTCTTACTGTTCTTAAGTGTGATTTCGCCCTTTAGCTCATGGCCGCCTTCAATGCGTAGGTTGACAGCGCCGCTGGTTAATGAGATTAATTGCTTATTTAATACGTCGCTAATGTGCCCGAGAGTTTCGAGTGTTAAATTCTGTTTGCCGTGTTCCATACGGTTGACGGCCGACTGGCTGGTGGCCAATCGTTTGGCGAACTCGGCTTGTGTGAGGCCGCGTTCTTGTCTAATCTGTGCTATTAAACTACCTATTTTTTCGTTGGCTGCTGTATCCATAGTGCATAGATTATATCATGTATGATATTTATAAAGCAATACCACAATGGCGCATAAACTAAGGAGAAAATTAAATAGTTGCTTCTAGTTTACCACGTCCTATTGCGCTTGCTACAATAAGACTATGATCTAGCTACGGCGGCAAACCAGCAGAATTTTTATGTATCTAAGAGGGGACTGTTTATGATTGACGTAGAAATTGAACGATTGATTGCCGCTGAAGTTAAGCGCCAAGGTGAAGGCCTGGAAATGATCCCCAGCGAGAATCACACCTCCGGCGAGGTTCTCAAAGCGCTCGGATCGCGCATGACCGATAAGTATTCTGAAGGCTACCCGGGCAAACGATACTACGGTGGCTGCGAGTTCGTGGACGCTGTTGAGAACTTGGCCCGTGACCGCGCCAAGGAGCTATTCGGTGTTACGCACGCCAATGTCCAACCGTACTCCGGCTCGCCCGCCAACATGGCCGTTTATTATGCCCTGGCCGACCCCGGTGATACGGTGATGGGTATGGCCCTGTATTTTGGCGGCCACATGACCCACGGGCTGAAAGTTAACTTTTCGGGCAAATGGTTTAACTCGGTACAATACAACACAGGTAAAGACGGGTATCTAGATTACGACTCCATGGCCGCCTTGGTCACCGAGCACAAGCCGAAATTGATTTTTGTGGGCGCCACGGCCTATCCGCGTATTTTTGACTGGAAGAAGCTTAAACAGATCGCCGACCTAACCGGTGCGTTCCTGATAGCCGACGTTTCACACATTGCCGGGCTGATTGTGGCTGGGGCGCACCCGTCGCCCGTCGGCTACGCCGATGTTATAACCACTACCACCCATAAGACGCTCCGCGGTCCGCGTGGCGCTATGATCCTGTGCAACGGCAATCCGTCCAATCCGCTTAAAAAAGCCGAACGTACCCGCGAGAATCTGCCGACACTTATCGACCGGGCGATTATCCCCGGCTTGCAGGGCGGCCCGCACAACCACCAGACGGCGGCAATCGCCGTGGCCTTAAACGAAGCGGCGCAGCCATCCTTTAAAGAGTATGGCCACCAAATCGTTAAGAACGCTAAAGTCCTGGCCGACCGTTTGACTGGTAAAGGTTACCAGCTGGTCACCGGCGGTACCGACAACCACTTGCTGCTCATCGACCTGACGAACAAAGACGTTAAGGGCGCTGACGCCGAAACAGCTTTGGGTCTAGCCGGCATTACGGTTAATAAGAATACCGTGCCTTACGACCCGCGACCGCCATTTGACCCCAGTGGTATTCGTATGGGCACGCCAGCCTTGACTACCCGCGGCCTTAAAGAAGGGGAGATGGAGCAAGTCGCCGATTGGATCGATACCGCTATCAAGGCCAAGGGCAACGAAGCCAAGTTAGCCAAGATCAAAGCACAGATCGTCGAATTCAGTAAGGCATTCCCGTTGCCTGACTAATATGGGTTGGCAAGATAGACACACGGTAATTCCTGCTGTGTACCTGATGCTGCGCCGCGGGGATCAGGTACACTTGATGCGCCGCTATAACACCGGTTACCAGGACGGTATGTATAGTTTACCCGCCGGGCATTTGGACGGCGGTGAGACGGCCCGTGCGGCCATGGTCCGTGAAGCCAAAGAAGAGGCCGGCATTACGGTGGCGCCCGATGATCTCAAGTTGGTACACACAATGCACCGCCTGGCCGAAGAGCGCAGCCACGAGCGGATGGATCTCTTTTTTGAAACGACCGTTTGGCAGGGGGAGCCACAGGTTATGGAGCCGGACAAATGTGATGACGTTCAGTGGTTTGACACCGCCAAGCTGCCGGAAAATACGGTGGCCGTCGTCGCCCAGGCCTTACGCTGCGTTGCCGCCCACGAGCCATACTCTGAATCTGGATTTTAGTAAGCGCCCCGCGTATTAATAACGTCCAGTGCGGCCATAAAACCGGTAGTCGCACCCCCGATGAACGCCGAATAACCTACGGCGCGGGCAATACGCCGCAATCGTGACGGCGCGTGAGCCCGCTCCTGACTTCTGCCGTACCGGTGCCGCCGTATTTCATGCCCTTCGATTTTGATGCCCACATTCGGATGCTCTCCGAGTGAATCTTCTATGTGGGTTTCGAGGTCGAGTTCCAAAGGTTCGCCTGGTTCTTGGTCATGGAAGTGCTGTTGGCGTTTA